>JANNEZ010000101.1:0-3409 GCA_031379255.1 Rhodoferax sp.
CTACAGCGCCTCCAAGGGTGGCGTGGTCGGCATGACCCTGCCCATCGCCCGCGACCTGGCGCGCAACGGCATCCGCAACATGACCATTGCCCCCGGCATTTTTGGCACCCCCATGATGGCCAGCATGCCCAAGGAAGTGCAAGATTCGCTCGCTGCCGCCGTGCCCTTCCCCTCGCGCCTGGGCACACCCCTGGACTTCGCCCGCCTGGCCGTGCACATTGTTGAGAACGACATGTTGAACGGCGAGGTGATCCGCCTGGACGGCGCCATCCGCTTGGCGCCGAAGTGATTCAAACTGTCAATCCGTCTGGGGGTTTCGATAATTAACATGGGTGTTAATTATTAAGTCAAACTGGTCCATTTTGTCAGTTTTTATAAGAAATTTGGCGTTAGGTCTCGTGGTTATTCATTAATTTGCTATATTTATTATAGCAAATTGCAACCCACAAATTGGAGCCACACAATGGAGCTGCATCGGCGGATTGACATGATTTCCATTCGATTTGGCCTCTCGGCCATCATTCTGCCGCTGGCACTGCTCAGCGGCTGCGCCACGCCACCCAGCTTCACCTACACAGCACCTGCGCAGCCTGAGAGCGCTTCAGGCTACACCGAAAAGCCAGGCTGGGCGGCGCGCAAATTCGCAGTGGCTGCGGCCAACCCGCTGGCCACCGACGCCGGTTACCAGGTGCTCAAGGCCGGCGGCAGCGCAACTGATGCCGCCATCGCCGTGCAGATGGTGTTGACGCTGGTGGAGCCGCAAAACAGCGGCATAGGCGGTGGCGCTTTCCTGCTGCATTTCAATGGCAAAGCCGTTGACGCGTTCGATGGCCGTGAGACAGCGCCGGCCGCTGCCGATGAAACTTTGCTGTTGACGAAAGACGGCAAACCACTGGCGTTTTACGACGCCGTGGTGGGTGGCCGCGCCGTGGGCACACCGGGCACGGTGGCCATGCTGGAAATGGCGCACAGGCAGCATGGCCGACTGCCCTGGGCCACCCTGTTTGAACCGGCCATCACGCTGGCAAGCCAGGGATTCAAGGTGAGTCCGCGCCTGAATTCCCTGCTGGCAGCCGAACAGCATCTGAAGAAAGACCCAGTCGCCCGGGCCTACTTCTACAAAGCCGACGGCACAGCGCACGACGTGGGCTACCTGCTTAAAAATCCGGCCTTGGCCGAGGTATTGAAAAAAATCGCAGCCCGGGGCTCGACGGCGTTGCACCAAGGTGAAGTCGCCCAAGCCATCGTTGACAAAGTGCGCAATCACACCAGCAACCCCGGCAAATTGAGCCTGGCGGACCTGTCCGGGTACAAGGCCGTCCAGCGCGCCCCGCTGTGCCACGACTACCGCGCCAGCGCGCGCGATTTTCGGGTTTGTGGATTTCCCCCGCCCAGTTCGGGCGCGATTGCCGTGGGCCAGATCCTGGGCCTGCTGAACCAGACTCAAGCCGCCGGGTTGCCGCTGGAAAACGGCTTGCCGTCCGCCGAATGGCTGCACCTGTACACCGAGGCATCCAGGTTGGCCTTTGCCGACCGTGCCCAGTATGTAGCAGACCCGGATTTCGTGCAGCCACCGGCAGGCAACTGGATGAGTCTGCTGGCCCCGGCCTACCTGGCCGAACGCGCCACGCTGATCGCCCAGGCCCCAAATGCCCCGAGCATGAAAACGGCCCAGCCCGGCTTGCCCGGCGAGGTCAAAACCTCGTACGCGCCCATGCCCGACCAGCCCGAATTGGGCACTTCCCACATTTCCATCGTTGACGCATACGGCAATGCCATCGCCATGACCACCACGATTGAAGATGGTTTTGGTTCGCGCCAGATGGTAAATGTGGACCCGGCGCTGGCTGGCGGTTTTTTGTTGAACAACGAACTCAGCGATTTCAGCTTTGCCCCGGCAGACACAAAAGGCCGGCCCATTGCCAACCGCGTGCAGCCCGGCAAGCGCCCACGCTCCAGCATGTCGCCCACTCTGGTCTTCGACAAGGGCACTGGCGCGCTGGTGATGAGCGGCGGCAGCCCCGGCGGCGCACTCATCATTCACTACACTGCCAAAACGCTTTACGGCGTCCTGAACTGGGCCATGCTGCCGCAGCAGGCCATCAACCTGCCCAACTTCGCCTCGCTCAACGGCCCAACCTTACTGGAGGAAAGACGCTTCCCCGCCACCACGGTGGACGCCCTTAACGCCCGTGGCCACGCCGTGCGCGAAGTCAACATGACCAGCGGACTGCAAGCCATCACACGCGGGCAGGCGCATGGTGTGCCGATGTGGATGGGCGGCGCCGACCCGCGGCGTGAAGGCGTCGTGATGGGTGACTGATTTACCCGTCAATTTGCCAACCAAACCCCCGGCCCCAAAGCCAATCAGAAGCCAAAAATGCCATTTTCTAGCCGCTTCGCAATTAGCTTTTTTTTAAGCGCGTCCCTGCTGCACTCGGCGCTGGCGCAAGATACAGCCCCGGCACCTTCACAGCATGCGGCGCCGGTACCTGCAGCCGCAGGCCTGGTCGTTTTCAGTTCGGACGAAGGCCTGGCACGGTTTGCACGCTCCAGCGCCAAGGTGGATTTTCCGGCGCTGGCCAACCAGTTTGAGCCGCAATCCAACGGCGCGTTTTGTGGCCCTACCAGCGTAGCCATTGTGCTCAACACCGTGCGCGCCCGCGCGGCTGATTTGCCCCGTGACAAAAGCCGCCTGCGTCCTGAAGACGGGCAATATTTGCCCCCTGGCGCGGATCTCTCGGTGCCGCGTTACACGCAGGACAACGTGATTGGCAAGAGCCCAAAAACCCGGGCGCAAGTGTTGGGTGAAACCGTCACCATCAATGGCAAAACCATGCGCGACTTTGGCTTTCAGTTGCGCCAGCTCGATGAACTGCTGCGGGCACACGGTATGTTGACCCGCGTGGTGGTGGTGGACGATGCCAAACTCGAGGCAGACGTCCGCGCCGATCTGATGGCCAATTTAAGCCGTGGTGGCGACTACGCCATCATCAACTACCGGCGTGAGGCGGTAGGGCAAAAAGGTGGCGGGCATATTTCACCCTTGGGCGCTTACGACGCGGCTTCAGATTCATTTTTGGTGATGGACGTGAACCCAGCCGCCGCTGGCTGGGTCTGGATGCCCACGTCCACCCTCGTTCAAGGTATGCGTACCTTTGACACGGTGGAAAACCGGGGTTACATCCTGGTCCAACCGCAGTGAACGGCGCTGAATTTCGCCCGTTCACGCCGACCTTCAACCGATTTTTTCGCGCGGCCTAAGCCACAATACACCTGGTGGCCATCCCCCAATCGTTCATCCAGGAATTGCTCTCGCGCGTCGATGTTGTGGACATCGTGGGCCGTCATGTGCAGCTCAAAAAGGGCGGCGCCAATTTCATGGGCCTGTGCCCGTTTCACGGGGAGA
>JANNEZ010000203.1:0-2572 GCA_031379255.1 Rhodoferax sp.
CTTTTCATCACGTTCACACTGCTGATGCTTCAATTGCACAGTTTCAGCCGTGCCATGCTGGTGTTTTTGACCGGGCCACTGGGCATAGCGGGTGTGGCCGGTGCGCTGTTGATCTTTGACCGGCCTTTCGGCTTTGTGGCCCTGCTGGGTGTGATCGCCTTGATGGGCATGATTCAGCGCAACTCGGTGATTCTGATCGATCAAATCGAGCAGGAGCGCGACGTTGGCGTTTTGGCCTGGGACGCCATCGTGGAAAGCACGGTGCGGCGCTTGAGGCCCATTGTTTTGACGGCGGCTGCAGCCGTGCTGGCCATGATTCCCCTGTCGCGGTCGGTGTTTTGGGGGCCCATGGCGATCGCGATCATGGGCGGTCTGGTGGTGGCAACGGTGTTGACGCTGCTGGCCTTGCCGGCGATGTACGCTGCCTGGTTCCGTATTCGGCGGACAACTCCAGGAATCGTCTGAGCTCAACCTCGAGTCTGGCGGCTGAAAAAACGACGCGAAATCCGGCCATTGCCTCAGGCTAAAATAGCGGGCTGATCAATCTGCGGGACGGCTCAGTAGCCGTCCCGGATTTTTTTGCGCGGGTGGCGAAATTGGTAGACGCACCAGGTTTAGGTCCTGACGTCCGAAAGGATGTGGGGGTTCGAGTCCCCCCCCGCGCACCAGGACATTACCCAGCCTACTATTTTGGAGCCCTTCCATGGCCATTACCGTTGAAACCTTAGAAAAACTTGAACGCAAAATGACGTTGATATTGCCTGTCGGCGTTATCAAGTCGGAAGTTGACTCCCGATTGAAGCGACTGGCCCGAACCGTCAAGATGGACGGTTTCAGGCCGGGCAAAGTGCCGATGAATGTCGTCGCGCAGCGTTATGGTTACTCCATCCATTACGAAGTCATGAATGACAAGGTGGGCGAAGCATTTGCGAGCGCCGCCAACGAAGCCAAATTGCGTGTCGCGGGGCAACCCAAAATCACTGAAAACGAAGCCGCGCCAGAAGGGCAGATGGCTTTCGACGCGGTGTTTGAGGTGTTCCCGGAAGTGAAAATGGGTGACCTCACCGCCACGCAGGTGGAGCGTGTGAACGCCCAAGTGACCGATGCAGCCATCGACAAGACGGTTGAAATCCTGCGCAAACAGCGCCGCACATTCGCGCAGCGTCCTCATGAAACCGCAGCGATGGAAGGCGACCGCGTCAGCGTCGATTTTGAAGGCAAGATCGACGGCGAACCTTTTGACGGCGGCAAAGCGTCAGATTTCCAGTTCATTGTGGGCGAAGGCCAGATGCTCAAGGAATTTGAACAGGCCGTGCAAGGCATGAAATCCGGCGAAAGCAAGACTTTCCAATTGGCATTTCCCGCTGACTACCATGGCAAAGATGTCGCCGGAAAAACGGCAGATTTCATGGTTACCGTCAAGAAAATCGAGTCCGCGAACCTGCCCGAAGTCAATGAAGCGTTGGCCAAATCCTTGGGAATTGCTGACGCAACCGTGGACGGATTGCGCGCCGACATCCGCAAGAACCTGGAGCGCGAAGTCAAGTTTCGCCTGCTGGCCCGCAACAAACAGGCCGCAATGGACGCGGTGATCGCAGTCTCCGAGCTTGACTTGCCAAAATCCAGCGTGCAGTCCGAAGTGGACCGCCTGGTGGAAGGCGCCCGCGCCGATCTGAAGCAGCGTGGGGTCAAAGATGCCGACAAGGCGCCCATTCCCGAAGATTTGTTTCGCCCGCAAGCCGAGCGTCGGGTAAGGCTTGGTTTGGCCGTGGGTGAACTGGTTCGCAGCCACGAGCTCCAGGCAAAACCTGAACAGATCAAAATGCACATCGAAGAGCTGGCCGCCAGTTATGAAAAGCCGGCCGAAGTTGTGCGCTGGTACTACAGCGACAACAAACGCATGGCGGAAGTAGAAGCTATTGTTCTGGAAAACAACGTCACCGACTTCATTCTGTCAAAAGCCCAGGTGACGGGAAAAACCATCTCGTTTGACGAACTGATGGGGCAAGGCTGATGTGGGGCGGGTTCGTTGACTGCCGCATTGCAAAGCTCTTGCAGTTTTTGCGTGTGGCCCCATGTCATCATTCCTTGCCCGCAAATCGTTAATTTGCAATCAACCCGAGCATTTGACCTGGAGTAGCTATGAATTTTCAGAACTCAGCCTTTGAAACACAAGGCCTTGGCATGGTTCCCATGGTGATCGAGCAATCGGGCCGTGGTGAGCGCTCCTACGATATTTATTCCCGTTTGCTCAAGGAGCGCGTGATTTTCCTGGTGGGCCCGGTCAATGACCAAACGGCCAATCTGGTGGTTGCCCAGTTGCTGTTTTTGGAGAGCGAAAATCCCGATAAGGACATCTCGTTCTACATCAATTCTCCCGGCGGCTCGGTGTCTGCCGGGATGGCGATTTTCGACACCATGAATTTTGTCAAGCCGGACGTATCCACCCTGTGCACCGGAATGGCCGCAAGCATGGGCGCGTTTTTGCTGGCAGCAGGTGCAAAAGGCAAACGCTTTTCCTTGCCCAACTCCAAGGTCATGATTCCCCAGCCCTCGGGCGGCAGCCAGGGAC
>JANNEZ010000222.1:0-5224 GCA_031379255.1 Rhodoferax sp.
CCACCCGACCACATCGAGGCCCGCCCGCCGTGGGCCAATGCCGCCAGCATGTCACGCCCAAGATCGTCGGTCCCGAGCGGATGCGCCCATGACGGGGGAAGAAAGGGTGCGCCGCTCGGCATGCGCGGATCGCCCGGGAAAAGCAATGGCGCAAGCACAATCAGGCTGAGCGGCACTGCGAAAATCAGGGCGCCGACAAGCCGCCCCACCCCGCCTTGGTTGGTGCCGCGCATCATGGCCCGCGATCCGCAACGATGCGGGGGTCGAGCCAACTTTGAACCAAGTCGGCCAGAGCGCTGCTCAGGATCACCGTTGCGGTAATCAAGCCAAACACGCCCAACAACACCGGATGATCGCGGTTGAGAATGGCGGCTGCCAGCAGGCGGCCAAGTCCAGGCCATGCGTAGAGCGTTTCCACCAGCACCGCGCCAGTAAACAACATGCCAACCCGGTTGAGTACCGCCGTTGCAAGCTGGGGCCTGACATTGCGCCCGACATGGCCCCAAAGAATGGGTGCGTTGCGGATCCCGCGCGCCTGCGCCGCCCGCACATATCCCCTGCCAATTTCCATCCGGGCCTTGGTGAACACAATGGTTGTGAAGAAACCTGTTTGTTGCAGCGCCAGCGTCAGCACGGGCAGCGCCGCATGCCAGGCGATATCCACGGCGGCCGACCAGCCGGTTTTGTCCTGGCGCGGGTCACTCAAACCCGACAACGGAAACCACTTCAGTTCCAGCCCCAAGCTGAGCATCAGCAATTGACCGACCCAGAACACCGGCAGGGCATACGCCACTGCCGCAGCAGCAGCAACCACAGCCCCCCCCCGTAGCTGCGCCGCAGCCCACAGCCCGAGAAACCGCCCAGCGGTCACGGCGATCAACAACGCGCCCAGCATCAACATGGCAGTTGGCACAAGGCGCTCGCCGATAAGTTCAAGCACAGGACGGCGGAAATGATACGACAGGCCCCAGTCACCTTGACCCATGCGCCAGATGAATGAAGCGTATTGGAGCGTTATCGGTCGATCTAAGGCAAAGCTCCGCGTGACAGCAGCCTGCGTTTCAGCGGTTGCAAAGTCGCCGGCCAATGCTGCCGCAGGACCGCCTGGTGCCGACTGAACCAGGGCAAAGATGGCAGACTGGATCAACAACCAGGCCAGCAGGCCCGATGCCAGCGCTCGTACCAACGCTGTAAGCGTTTTCACAGGCGGGCATCACGGGCGCATCCAGGCCCGTTCAGCGACCTGCCCTGACCACGGCTGGAACCCCTGGTACTTGCCACGCCAGGCCGAAGTGACCACCGTTTCGACCAACCACCAATAAGGCAAGTCGGCAGCCACAATGCGCTGGATTGCGGCGTACTGCCGCCCGCGCTCGTCGTAGTTGTCGCTTTGTGCTGCTTGAACAAACAGGCGGTCAACCTCCGGATTGCGGTAGCCAGCGGCATTGGAAAACGGCACGCTGCCGATGCTGTCCGAGACGTACATCCGGCGCACACCTGAATCGGGATCGGCGCCGTTGCAATAGGAAATGATATTGGTGTCGAATGCACGCTTGCCAAACACAGCCTCAACAAAAGCGGCGCGGTCCAGCGGTTTTTGCACAAGGCGGATACCTACCTTGGCCAAGTTCAAGCGCAGCACTTCACCGACCCGGTTGAAGGTGGGGAAGTGCAGCACGTCAATGGTCAGTCGAACCCCGTCTGGCCCGGCTTTTAGCCCGGCCGCTTCCAACAGCTCGACGGCGCGCTGGGGCGCGGCTTGGTAGCGGTCTAGCGTGCCGCCAGCATGGGCCCAGGTCAAACCCGAGGAAATCGGCGCACTGGCGACTTTGCCCAGGCCGAACTGCACATCGCGCAGAATTTGCTCCCTGTCAGTCGCCATCGCAATAGCCTGGCGCACCCGCAGGTCAGCAACCGCCGGACGATCCAGATTGAAACCCAACGTGGTGATGCAGTTGCCGCCGCCGGTCCCAAATGCGGTCTGCGCTGTGACCAGATCGCCACGCGCGCGCAAACGCTCGACATCGGGTGAATTGACCGAGCCAAGGTAGTCCGCCTCACCAGCCTGCAACGCCAGGGTCTGTGCATTGCTGTCGGGAATGATGCGCATGACCAGTCTGTCCAGATAGGGCAGGCCCGGCTTGAAGTAGCCAGGATTGCGCACCAGAACGATCTGCTGGTCGGTGCGGTACGAATCGAACTTGAATGGTCCGGTGCCGACTGGTTTCAGATTGACCGGATTGGTCAACGGGTCGCTGCCCTGATACAGGTGTTTAGGAAGGATGGCCGCTTCCGTCACGTTAAGCAATTGCAGCAGCGCGCCATAGGGCTTGCGCAGGCGAAACACTACGGTTTCCGGTGACGGAGTCTCAATCGCCGCCAGCACGTTGCCCAGACCGGCTTTAGTGCGCGCATGGTGTTTGAGCAGCACCTCCTCAAATGTGTATTTGACATCGGCAGAACTGAAAGCGGTGCCGTCATGCCAGCGCACGCCGGGTGCGAGATGAAAGGTGTAAACCGTGCCACCGTCGCTGATAGTCCAGCGCAGGGCGAGATCGGGCTGGGGCCGCAAGTCGCGGTCCAGTTCCACCAAGGCGTTATAAATCGAGTCGGCCGCGGCATGGACATGCGCACCGGTGGAGATGGCAGGATTCAAGTGGCCCGGGTCTGCCGCCACCGCGATCACGGCCACGCCGCCGCGCACCGGAGTCTGTTGCGCAGCGCAAATCCCGGGAATACAGAAAAGCAAAATGGTGAGTAACCGGACCATGGGGTGTGCCTTCATATTGATTTGTCCGCGCAGCAATTAATTTGACAATTATTTCTTGACCTTCACCTTAGAGCAAGCTTTATTATGAATTCAGTTGTTCATATCCAGAAAGATATTGTGATGACCCTGCTCGCAGACTCCGCTCCCAATTCGGCTCTGACAAACGCCCACACACCCGCGTTCGGGCTTGAACCCGGCCCGATCACCGAGGTGCATGCCTTCTGGCTGGCTGGCATGAGCTGCGACGGCTGCTCGATCGCTGCCGTGGGTGCGCAGCATCCCAGTGTCGAGCAGCTGGTCAGCGGCGCCATCCCTGGCATTCCGGTGGTGATCCTGCATCACCCGGTGCTTGCCACTGAAGCTGGCGAGGCCTTCATCAACCCTTACCGCCTGGCAAAAGAAGGCAAGCTGGGTGCCCCTTATGTGGTCATTTATGAAGGGTCGGTCGCCAACGAAAATATCGCCGCTGAGTTTGGTGGCTACTGGTCGGCCATGGGCGCGGATATTTCGGCGGACGGCAGCCCGCAACCCATCCCCACGGCCCATTGGCTGCGCGACCTAGCCCCTGGCGCAGCGGCGGTGATCGCGATTGGTACCTGCGCCACCTGGGGCGGAATCCCCGCAGCAGCGGGCAATGTGACGGGCTCGATGGGTGTGATGGACTACCTTGGCAAGGATTATTTGAGCGCGCTTGGGCTTCCCGTGATCAATGTGCCCGGCTGCTCTCCCGTGGGCGACAACTTCACCGAAACCGTGGCAACCGTGCTGATGTTCCTTGCCGGCGTTGGCCCCTTGCCGGCGTTTGACGAGCTCGGGCGCCCCGCCTGGATGTTCAGGGACACGGTGCACCGTGGCTGTGTGCGCGCGGGCAACTATGAAGAAGGGATTTTTGCCAAAAAATATGGCGACAGCGAGTGCCTGGTTGAACTGGGTTGCTGGGGGCCCGTCGTCCAGTGCAACATGGTGTCAAGAGGTGCGATTGGCCATGCGGGCGGTTGCATGAATACCGGTGGCATCTGCATCGGCTGCACCATGCCGGGTTTTCCCGATGCGTTTGCGCCGTTTTATAAAGCACCGCCAGGCACCCTGATTTCAGGCACGGCAAGCCGTACCGTGGGCAGCTTCATCCGCCCGTTGCGGCGCATCACCCAGCGCAAAAGCAATCTCACAGAGCGTTGGACCAAGGCGGGGGAGGTCCCGAGTGGCTGGGGCCATGTCGTCAAACCTGGTCTGCTGACACGGGCTGCCCACTACTTTTACCGCAAGCTGCAATACTCAGGAGAGTATTCCCCGGCGTCGGCTCGCCAGCAGCAGCTTCAGGCCGGGGGCCATGCCGTCATTGGCGAGGCGAAAAAGAGAATCGAACAGAAGGCCAAGCCATGACCGCACAGGAAATCTACCAATGGTGGTTCATCTGGCTTGCCATCGGCGGCATCATTGTTGTGGCCGCCGCCGCGCTGCTGATCACTATTATTGTGCTGGCACGCCGCATTGCCGTCCTGGCCGCAGCGGCCTTGGGTGTGGTGGAGCAGATTGAGCAGCACACCAAACCCATTTGGCAGCTCAACGCCACCAACAAAGTCGCCAAGGATTTGCTGGGAGGCGCCAAGGCCATTGAAGGCAACGCCGGAGCCATTGTGGATGCCCTGGGTGCAGCTGACCGGCGTCGCGTCGCCTGAAACAGGAGATCATTTCATGGATACATTGCCCTCGTCCCCCGAACAGGCAACCCAGTTCATCTGGTGGATGTCATTGGCGCTTGGCCTGGTTGTGAGCCTGGTGGTCACACTGTTGTTGTGGCTGATTCACCAGACGGCCGGCACGATCAACGGCCTGGTGTCCCGCATTTGGGATGCAGGGCAGCGTGTGGCCAACAACACCGTTCACATTCCAGCACTGTACAAAACCAATGCGGTGGCGGCAGAGATTCTTTCCACCGCGCTGAATATCAATGCCGGGGCTGCAGCCATTGAGGCCCACGCCAATGGTTGTCCCGGCTGCCCTCAGTGCATGCTGAAACATTAGGAGCGTCAAGAATGGTCCTTCTCACTCTACTCACAGCCGTTTTGGTGCTGGTGTTTTTTGTGGTGCTGGCCGTGGCGCTGGTTCACATCAGCCGCGCGCTGGAATCGGTCGGTGGCACACCAACGAGTTTTCTGGCCAAATTGCGGCTGGGCCTGCGCGCGATTGAAAAAGAAACCAGCCATTTGACGCCGCAGGTATTGCAGGTCAATGCGGGTTTGTCGCAAATTGCTGGCGGGCTTGTCCTGGTCGACCAGCACCTGGTAGGCGCCATCAAAGCCGTCACCAGACAGGAGGCCTGAAAATGAATCTTTCCCTCACTTTGCCCACGGCGGTTTACGCCATCTGGATGCTTGTCTTGTTGGTCGTCATCGTGGTGATCGTGCCGCTGGCCATCGCCTTGCTGCATCGCACACTCCGCGCTGCGATGTC
>JANNEZ010000265.1:0-8991 GCA_031379255.1 Rhodoferax sp.
CGACGTGAAAACCGTCGACATCTTTCGCGGGGGCGATGGCTTCGATGACGCGGTGTGCATCAATGTGTTTGGGCAGCGGCATCTGCACCAGGATGCCGTGTATGGCCGGGTCTGCGTTGAGGGCCGCCACGCGCGCCAACAAGTCAGCCTCCAACATGGAGGCCGGGTACCGCTCCAGCACCGAGCGCACGCCCGTATCCCGGCAGGCCTGCACCTTGTTGCGCACATAGACCTGGCTGGCTGGATCGTCCCCCACCAGCACCACGGCCAGGCCGGGCGTCACCCCTCGGGCCGCCAGTTTTTTAACCCGCAGGGCGACATCGGCGCGCAGTGTCGCAGCGATTGCCTTGCCATCGATCAGTTGGGCGGTCATTGTTTGAAGTAAAGTAAAACGCCCGTAAAGTATTGCAAAACGGGCGTCGGATGCTCGCTATTTTATAGCGATTGAGGCGGGCCGGCTTTGGTTGCCGAATGCTTCAAGCCTTCACGCCACTTTGGCCAAGCGCAATTTTGAGGAGGTCTGCCACCGTGTTGGCGTTGAGTTTCTCCATGATGTTGGCGCGGTGTGCTTCGACCGTTTTGATGCTGATGCCAAGGTCGTCGGCGATTTGCTTGTTCAGGCGGCCTGCAACAATGCGTTCGAGCACCTGCGACTCGCGCAGCGTGAGTTTGGAAAGCAGCGCGTCCCGGCTGGCCGACTGCTGGTGCTCGGTGAAGGTGCTCTTGGCGTGCTCCAGCATGCGCTCGACCAGGCTCACCAACTGCTCTTCCTTGAAGGGCTTCTGGATGAAGTCCATCGCACCTTTTTTCATGGTGTCCACGGCCATTGGAACGTCACCATGGCCTGTGATGAACACGATGGGGAGCGGCGATTTGGCTTCAATCAGGCGCGATTGCAGCTCCAGACCGGTCATTCCGCCCATGCGGATGTCGACGATCAGACAGGCCACTTCGCGCTGGTCGTAGCGGCTCAAAAACGTCTCCGCAGAATCGAAGCACCGAACCCTGTAATCTTTGCCCTCCAACAGCCACTGAAGGGAATCTCGCACCGCCTCATCGTCATCGACGACGTACACAGTGCCTTTTTTGGGTATCAAACTCATGCGCTTGCCTTTATTGATTAACCAGGAGTTTTCTCGGTCTTGTTGGTCTGGCCAGCGAAGGCCGGCGCAGCTTCAACCACAGGCAGCCAAAATGAAAAACAACAGCCCGTAATTTCGCTGCCATTGTAGAGGTTCTCGGCTTTCATCCGCCCCTGGTGCGACTCCACAATGGAGCGGCACAGCGACAGTCCAATGCCCATGCCGTCTGCCTTGGTGGAGAAAAAAGCTTCGTACAGGCGCGCCATGACTTCAGGGGGCAGGCCCTTGCCGGAATCCTGCACAGTGAATTCGATGACCGGTTTCTCGTCGACCCGCTTGGGCACCACGCGCAGCACCACGCTGCGCCTGGAAGCCGGGCGTTCGGCGGCATCGACCGACTCGGCGCCGTTTTTCAGCAGGTTCACCAGCACCTGTTCGATCAGGATCGGATCAACCATCAATTGGGGCAGGCGCGCGCCGACGTAATGGGTCAGGCGCACGTTGCGCCTGCGTACTTCGATGTCGGCCAGCTCAACTGCCTCGCCGACCATTTCCGCAACCGATGACAAGGCCCGGTTGGGCTCGCTGCGTTTCACAAAAGAGCGGATTCGCTGGATGATCTGACCCGCGCGCTGGGCCTGTTTGGCAGTCTTCTCAAGCGCGCCCAGCAGGTCGGCTTCCGTAATCTGCTGCGACTTGATGCGCGAGACCATGCCATTGCAGTAGTTGTTGATCGCCGTGAGCGGCTGGTTGAGCTCATGCGCCACGCTGGACGCCATCTCGCCCATGGTGATCAAGCGGCTGGCATTTTGCGAGCGCTCGGCCTGCGCGGCCGACTGTTCTTCGGCCAGACGGCGGCCCGTGATGTCCGTGGCGATCACCATTTGGGCCAGCCTGCCGTCCACCCAACTCAAATATCGCGTGCGCACCTCGAGCCATTGCCCAAGGTCGCTGACGAATATTTCGGCGCTTTCCGATTCGATGTCGGCCACGGCATTGGCGGGCAGCCCGGCCATAGAGTCGACGTTGTCCAGGGCATCGTCATTCAGCGGGCCAGGCGGCATACCGGCCTGCGTGACCAGCAACAGGTGGCCTGCCGCGCGCACGCCAAACCATTGCCGGTACAACTTGTTGGCAAACAGAAGTTCGTCGCTGCCCAAGGGGGCCACTGAAATCGACGCGTCAAGCGCTTCAAGAACCGTGGTGAAGCGTTCATAGGACGCCGACAATTGCTCGCGCACGCGATTTGGCTCGGTGATATCGGTCATCGACGTCATCCAGCCGGTTTGCGCGCCCCGTGAATCAATCAGGGGGGAGACGTAAAGGCGGGCGTCAAACAGTGTCTTGTCGCGGCGCTTGACCCGCATTTGAATGCCGCCCGGAGTGGTGCGGCCATTGAGCTCGTCGTCCAGCCGGGACGTCAGGATGTCGTGATCGCCGTCAGGCCAATAGGGAAAAGGCGCTGACCTGCCGACCAGATCTGTCTCGTCCCAGCCTGTCATTTGGCAAAACGCGGCATTCACGTAGGTGATGCGTCCCTGCAGGTCCATGGCGCGCATGCCCGTGAGCATGGAATTCTCCATCGCGCGGCGGAAATTGGTTTCAGACAAGAGCGCTTGTTGCGCCTGCATGCGCCGGCGCATGTGGCGCCAGTTGGCCAGAAGTGTCCAAACCGTGAGGCCCGATAACACCATGACCAGCCAGAACAGGCCGCTGCCAATCACGCCCAGCGAAGTTCGATAAGCCTGCGCCTTGATGACCAGGCCGTTGCCGACCGGCGACACCGGCACTTCATGCGCCAGATCCGGCGACGCCCACGGCAAAAGCGTTGCGGCCGGATTGCGCGGCGGAATCGACGTGCCGGCCAGCCGTACGCCTTTGGCATCGTGGAACGACACGGCATACCGGGCGGAGACCTCGGGCGGCACACCGTAACGGTAGAGCCCGTCTACCGAGTATTCGGCCAGCACGACGCCGGCAAACTTCGCTTTGTCATTGAAGGGGATATGCAATTGAAGGACGGATGGAGCATCGACAACCGTGCGTTGGAAATAAACCGGCTGCTTGAGGTCTTTAACCAACTGGAAATTGGTCTCGGTTTCGCCAGGGCGCAGAATACTGCCGATGGGGCGCGCCTGGCCGACTGGCAAACTGGCAGTGGCAAAACCCGAGCGAATGCGTTTCTTGTCGTCGATCCAGCTCAACGACTCCAGCTCAGGGTACTGGTTGATGAGCGACTCCGCACGATCCCGGAAGTCGTCGGCGTCGATGTCGCGGTTGGAGACGTCACGCGCCAGCCGCATCAGTTGTTCCTGTCGCTCCAGCAACCGCAGGCGCAGGCGCTGCTGTGTATATTCCACGTCACGTTTGACGGCCTCTTGCTCTCTGTCGATTTCTTCCAGCCGCAGGTAACCGAACGCGGCGATGATCGCTGCGAGAAACAGAATGACCGCCGCCAGCGGCGCCAGAACTGAAAAACGGTCTTGGCGTTGCGGCGTAAGCCTTCGCCACCAGCCTCGCGCCCGCGCCGTGACCTTCGCCCATCCGATGGGATTGGCGCGCGGACGGGTCAACTGGATTGCCATGGCCCAAGTGTAGGCCCGGGGAGATTCCCATAGGCAACGTGCGCGTGGAAGCGCCAAGGGACAAAAACAAGGCGCAGCATTCACAAGGACAAGGCGCATTTATATTTTACATTATGAAATGAATATGCATATGTTGATATTTTTAAAAATGTGTGGGAGAATTCTTCCATCGTATTAAATTAGCGTCCTACAACGAGGAGAAGACCATGTCCGCAGTCCCAGTGAATTCATTTGGCGCCGCCGCAAACGACGGTGACAGCCAGGAAACCCGCGAATGGATGGACGCCCTGAGCGCCGTCATTGAAGCCGAAGGCCCCGAGCGTGCCCACTTTCTGCTGGAGCAATTGCTGGAACACGCGCGCCAGCAGAGCATCGACTTGCCGTTCTCGGCCAACACCGGTTACGTCAACACCATCGAAACCGACCACGAGGAGCGTTGCCCCGGCAACATTGAAATTGAAGAACGCCTGCGCGCCTACATGCGCTGGAACGCCATGGCCATGGTGGTAAAAGCGAACCGCCACCACCCTGTGGACGGCGGCGACCTGGGCGGCCACATTGGTTCGTTCGCGTCGCTGGCGCATTTGTTTGGCGCGGGCTTCAACCATTTCTGGCATGCCGAAAGCAATGTGCCGGGCAAAGAACATGGCGGAGATTGCCTTTACATCCAGGGCCACGTGTCACCCGGCGTCTATGCGCGGGCCTACCTCGAAGGGCGTTTGACAGAAGAGCAGCTGCTGAATTTCCGCCAGGAAGTCGATGGCAAGGGCCTCTCGAGTTACCCGCATCCCAAATTGATGCCCGAGTTCTGGCAGTTTCCGACCGTGTCAATGGGCCTGGGCCCGCTGATGGCGATCTATCAGGCGCGTTTCCTGAAATACCTGCATGCCCGCGGGATAGCCAACACCGAGAACCGCAAGGTCTGGGTATTCTGCGGCGACGGCGAAATGGACGAAGTTGAAAGCCTCGGAGCGATCGGCCTGGCCAAGCGAGAGAAACTCGACAACCTGATTTTCGTCATCAACTGCAACCTGCAGCGCCTTGACGGCCCGGTGCGCGGCAACGGCAAAATCATTCAGGAACTCGAAGGCGAATTCCGCGGCGCTGGCTGGAACGTCATCAAGCTTCTGTGGGGCAGCAATTGGGACCCGCTGCTGGCGCGCGACAAAGACGGCGCGCTGCGCAAAATTATGATGGACACGCTGGATGGAGACTACCAGGCGTTCAAGGCCAATGACGGCGCGTATGTGCGCGAGCATTTCTTCGGTCGCGATCCGCGTACCGCCGCCATGGTGGCCAAGATGAGCGACGACGACATCTGCAACCTGCGCCGGGGCGGACACGACCCGCAAAAGGTCTATGCCGCCTACCACAAGGCGGTGAACCACAAGGGCGAGCCCACTGTGTTGCTGATCAAGACCGTGAAGGGTTTTGGCATGGGCAAAAGCGGGGAAGGTAAAAACAACGTCCACCAGACGAAAAAGCTCACGGATGAAGACATCAAGATCTTCCGCGACCGTTTCAACATTCCGGTGCCAGACAGCCAGATCGCCGACATCCCGTTCTACAAGCCGGCCGACGATACGCCCGAGATGAAATACCTGCACGAGCGGCGCCAGGCGCTGGGCGGTTATTTGCCGCACCGGCGCACCAAGGCCGACGAGCAGTTCACGGTGCCCGCGCTGGACGTTTTCAAGACGGTGATCGAGCCCACGGCCGATGGCCGTGAAATCTCGACCACGCAGGCTTATGTGCGTTTCCTGACAACGCTCTTGCGTGACCAGGCGATAGGCCCGCGTGTAGTGCCGATTCTGGTCGACGAAGCGCGCACCTTCGGCATGGAAGGCCTGTTCCGCCAGATCGGCATCTACAACCCCGATGGCCAGCAGTACACGCCGGTCGACAAAGACCAGGTGATGTATTACAAGGAAGACAAAAAAGGCCAGATCCTGCAGGAGGGTATCAACGAAGCCGGCGGCATGAGCAGCTGGATCGCGGCGGCCACGAGTTACAGCACGAACAACCGCATCATGATCCCGTTCTACGTGTACTACTCGATGTTCGGCTTCCAGCGCATTGGCGACCTGGCCTGGGCCGCCGGCGACATGCAGGCGCGCGGATTTTTGCTCGGCGGAACCTCAGGGCGCACCACGCTCAATGGCGAAGGCTTGCAGCACGAAGACGGCCACAGCCACATCATGGCGGGCACGATTCCCAATTGCATTTCCTACGACCCGACCTTCGCGCATGAAGTTGGCGTGATCCTGCACCATGGCTTGAAACGCATGGTGGAAAAACAGGACAACGTGTATTACTACCTCACGCTGTTGAACGAGAACTACGCCATGCCAGGGTTGGTGCCGGGCACTGAAGAGCAGATCATCAAAGGCATGTACCTTTGCAAGCCGGGCGCCGTGCCGCCGAAGGGCAATTCCGACGCCGTTGCGCCCAAACCCGCCGTTCAACTGCTGGGTTCCGGCACCATCCTGCGTGAATCGATCGCGGCGCAGACCTTGCTGGAGAAAGACTGGGGCATCGCCGCCAACGTGTGGAGTTGCCCGAGCTTCAACGAGTTGACGCGTGACGGCCAGGATTGTGAGCGCTACAACCTGCTTCATCCGACGGCGGCGGCGCGCGTGCCGTTTGTCGCGCGACAATTGGCCGGTCACACCGGTCCGGTAGTCGCTTCCACCGACTACATGAAAAATTACGCTGAGCAAATCCGCCCATTCATTCCGAAGAACCGCACCTACAAAGTGCTGGGGACCGACGGTTTTGGCCGCAGCGATTTCCGCTCCAAGCTGCGTGAACACTTTGAAGTCAACCGCCATTTCATTGTGGTCGCAGCGCTCAAGGCCTTGAGCGAGGACGGTGCCTTGCCGGTGGCCAAAGTCCAGGAAGCCATTGTCAAGTACGGCATTGCAGTGGACAAGGTCAACCCTCTTTACGCGTGATGCACGCCTGATTCCCCCATAAAAAAACGGAGAGATACCCATGGCATTGCTGGAAATACTAGTCCCGGACATTGGCGACTTTGACGAAGTCACAGTCATCGAGCTGATGGTGAAACCGGGTGACACCGTGGCGGCAGACCAGTCCTTGATCACGGTCGAGTCCGACAAGGCATCGATGGAGATTCCGTCCAGCCACGCGGGCGCCGTGAAAGAATTGAAAGTCAAAATTGGCGACAAGGTCAGCAAAGGCTCTCTGGTGCTGATGTTGGAGGTGGCTGGCGCGGCAAGCGCGCCGGAAGTGGCCCCGGTTGTTGAAGCCTCCAAGCCGGTTGCTGCGTCCGTTGCAGCGCCGGTTGTGGCTGCGGCAGCGCCTTTGCAAGCTGCCGGCCCCATTGAAATCCGCGTCCCGGATATTGGCGACTTCAAAGACGTTTCGGTGATTGAGCTGATGGTTAAGGCCGGTGATGCTGTGAAAGCCGAGCAATCCCTGATTACGGTCGAGTCTGACAAAGCCGCAATGGAAATTCCTTCCAGCCACGCAGGCGTGCTCAAGGAACTGCGAATCAAGGTGGGTGACAAGGTCAACGCGGGTGACGTAATTGCGCTGTTGGAAGGTGTGGCTGGCCCAGTTGCGGCCGTGCCTGCAGCCGCTGCGCTGGCAACCACGACCGCATCGATTCCTGCATCGGCGCCAGGGTCTGTTCAGGTCGCGGCACCTCCCGCTGCGGCGTCCGCCCACAACCCCGCCAGCGCACCGATTGGTTTGCCCCACGCGTCGCCATCCGTGCGCAAGTTCGCCCGTGAGTTGGGCGTTCCACTGGCGGAGGTTAGAGGCAGCGGCCCCAAAGGCCGCATTGTTGAAGCCGATGTGCAAGGCTTCACGCGAAGTGTGATGTCAGGCGCCATTCAAACACTCGCGGCGCAGGGCAGCTCACCCCAAAAGAGCGCTGGCGCCGCATCCGCAGACGGCGCTGCGCTGGGGCTTCTGCCGTGGCCGAAGGTCGACTTCACGAAGTTCGGCATCGTGGAGCGCAAGGACCTGTCGCGCATCAAGAAGATCAGCGGCGCAAACCTTCACCGCAATTGGGTGATGATTCCGCACGTTACCAACAACGACGAAGCCGACATCACCGAGCTGGAGGCGTTCCGCGTTTCGACCAACAAGGAAAACGAAAAATCCGGCGTGAAGGTGACCATGCTGGCCTTCGTCATCAAGGCGGTGGTGGCGGCCCTGAAGAAATTTCCCGAGTTCAACGCCAGCCTGGACGGCGATGCGCTGGTGTACAAGAGCTATTTCAACATCGGCTTCGCCGCGGACACGCCCAACGGCCTGATGGTTCCAGTGCTCAAAGACGCTGACAAAAAAGGCGTCCTCCAGATATCCTCAGAGATGTCGGAACTGGCCAAAAAGGCGCGCGACGGCAAACTCGGCGGGGGCGACATGTCTGGCGGCTGTATTTCCATCAGCTCACTGGGCGGCATTGGCGGCACGCATTTCACACCCATCATCAATGCGCCTGAGGTGGCCATTTTGGGCCTCTCCAAAGGTGCGATGAAACCAGTTTGGGACGGCAAAGTGTTTGCGCCCCGGCTCACATTGCCCTTGTCGCTCTCGTATGACCACCGTGTGATCGACGGCGCTGCCGCTGCCCGGTTTAACGCCTACCTCGGCCAGGTCTTGGCCGACTACCGCCGAATTTTGCTATGACCACTGTGGTTGTCGTCAAGAAAAACGGCCAGGTCGCCATTGCGGCCGACACCCTGGTCACCTTTGGCGATACACGCCTGTCGGACCGTTTCGAAAGCAACAGCAAGCTGTTCAGGGTGGACACACCGGCCGGCCCGAGTTACGTGGGGCTGGCGGGCACCGTGGCGCATTTCCCTGCGCTGCGCAAAGCCATGCTGGCTCTACCCAAGGGTGAACTTATGTTGGGCAGCAAAGACCAGGTCTTTGACACCTTCACCAAGCTGCACCCGATGTTGAAGGAAACGTTCTTCCTGCAAACCAAGGAAGAAGACAACGACCCGTATGAGTCCAGCCAGTTCAGTTCGGTGATCGCCAACGCCAACGGCATTTATGGCTTGTACAGCTACCGGGAAGTATTTGAGTTCAAGCAGTTCTGGGGCATCGGTTCGGGCCGCAGTTTTGCGTTGGGGGCCATGTACGCCGGTTGGGACAAGCTCAAAACCGCGCGCGAAATTGCTGTGCTGGGCGTCAAGGCGGGCTGCGAATTCGACAAAAACTCGGGCGGGCAAATCGAAGTGCTTACGCTCAGGACCAAAACATAAAGACAATTTACCCAGAGAGACAACTATGGCTGCGTTAGAAATCAAGGTTCCCGACATTGGCGACTTTTCGGAAGTCACAGT
>JANNEZ010000387.1:0-1833 GCA_031379255.1 Rhodoferax sp.
CGAAAAAATCAAGCGCCAGGTGCCCGACGACGTGCTCGTGCTGCCCTCGCACAACGACTGCTTTCGCGGCCTGCACGCGCGCCTCGATTACCTGGCCGCCTCGCAACTCCGCACACTCGACCGGCTCAAAAAAACCCTGCAAACCAAAAAGCGCGCCATCGACGTGTTCGTGGCTCTCTTCGGCCGCGCCATCACCGAAGCCGATACCGGCGTTTTTGGCCTGGCAACGGGTGAGGGTATCGCCTGCCTGAACTACCTGATGCACCGGGGTGAGATTTCGCGCACGCTGGATGATTCGGGTGTGGCTCGGTATCAAGCCAGAAACTGAAAAGTCCCCGCTTGCTTTTTTGAGTTGCTTGTGTGGACGTTGATCAAGCTTGAACCAGAGTCACAGTTGCACTACGAAGCAGAGAAGGGAAAGCAGATGCCAGCCTACGTAATCTTCGACGTTGAAATCCGCGACCCGGTCCGCTATCAGGACTTCATGAAACAGGTGAAGCCCGCGCTCGATGCTGCGGGCGCCCGCTATCTGGCGCGGGGCGGCGCTCACAAGGTGTACGAGGGCGACTGGACGCCGCGCCGGATCGTGGTGCTGGAATTTCCGTCGGTCGCAGCGTGGGAGGCCTTCTACCTCGGCCCGGTGTACCAGGGCCTCAAGTCGATCCGCGATGAATGCAGTTCTGCGCGCCTTGTCAGCGTGGAAGGCCTTGTCGCTTGATCGGCTGGTCAATCCCCCGTCAACTTGAACATCTCACCATCGTTGCCGAGCGACAGCAGTCCCGATTTCGCATAAATGCCCAGCTTCGCGCGGGTGTCGGTGATGTCCAGGTTGCGCATGGTCAACTGGCCGATGCGGTCCAGCGGGCTGAACGGCGCGTCTTCGACCTTTTCCATTGAGAGGCGCTCAGGCTTGTAGGTGAGGTTGTCGCTCTCGGTGTTGAGCAGTGAATAGTCGTTGCCGCGGCGCAGTTCCAATGTAACTTCACCAGTGATGGCGCGGGCCACCCAGCGCTGGGCGGTCTCCCTGAGCATGATGGCTTGGCTGTCGAACCAGCGGCCCTGGTACAAAAGGCGGCCGAGTTTGCGGCCGTTGTCGCGGTATTGTTCGATGGTGTCTTCGTTGTGGATGCCGGTCACCAGGCGCTCATACGCGATGAACAGCAGCGCCAGGCCGGGCGCTTCGTAGATGCCGCGGCTCTTGGCTTCGATGATGCGGTTTTCGATCTGGTCGCTCATGCCCAGGCCGTGGCGGCCACCGATGCGGTTGGCCTCCAGGATCAGGTCCACACTGTTGGCGAAGGTTTTGCCATTCAGCGCCACCGGCTGGCCTTCTTCAAAACGCACGCGCACTTCTTCGGCTTTGACCACGCAGTCGTCGCGCCAGAAGGGCACACCCATGATGGGGTTGACGATGCGGATGCCGCTGTTCAAAAACTCCAGATCCTTGGCCTCGTGCGTCGCGCCCAGCATGTTGCTGTCGGTGCTGTAGGCTTTTTCGGCGCTCATCTTGTAGCCAAAACCTGCTGCTGTCATGAAGGCCGACATTTCGGCGCGGCCGCCGAGCTCGTCGATGAACAACTGGTCGAGCCAGGGCTTGTAGATTTTCAGGCTGGGGTTGGTGAGCAGGCCATAGCGGTAAAAGCGCTCGATGTCGTTGCCCTTGTAGGTGCTGCCGTCGCCCCAGATGTGGACATCGTCGTCGCGCATGGCCACCACCAGCGCAGTGCCGGTCACGGCGCGGCCCAGCGGCGTGGTGTTGAAGTAGGTGGCGCCACCGGTGGAGATGTGAAACGCGCCGCACTGAATGGCGGCGATGCCCTCGGCCACCAGCTG
>JANNEZ010000441.1:0-2579 GCA_031379255.1 Rhodoferax sp.
GAGACTCCATGTCACGTTTGCCCGGCGCCCTGAACAGCTTGCCATTGCCCATCATCGGCTCTCCAATGTTCATTGTGAGCACGCCCAAGTTGGTGATTGCGCAATGCATCGCCGGCGTTGACGTCGCTTTCATGCAGGCCAAAATCATCACCGCGCGTTTTTACGCCGACCATCTGCTGAGCAAAGCCCCCGGCAGCCGTGACAGCATTGTGGAAGGCCATGAAAGCGTCACTGCCATGGCGCTCGACGCTTTCTGAGTCCTGCCTTTTACACCTCGTTTATCAACCTGTATTTTTTGGGAGACTCCATGTCACGTTTGCCCGGCGCCCTGAACAGCTTGCCATTGCCCATCATCGGCTCTCCAATGTTCATTGTGAGCACGCCCAAGTTGGTGATTGTGCAATGCATCGCCGGCGTGGTGGGCTCCATGCCCGCGCTGAACGCCCGCCCGGCCGAGCAGTTGGAGGAATGGCTGATTGAAATCACCGAAACGCTGGCCGCGTACAACGAAGCCCATGCCGCCAATCCGGCAGCGCCGTTTGCCATCAACCAGATCGTGCACAAAAGCAATGACCGGCTTGAGCACGACATGGCGATGTGTGTGAAATACAAGGTGCCGATCATCATCACCAGCCTGGGCGCGCGGGAGGACATCAACGCCGCCGCGCACTCCTACGGCGGAGTTGTGCTGCATGACGTGATCAACAACAAACACGCGCGCAAAGCCATCGAGAAGGGCGCTGACGGCCTTATCGCCGTGGCCGCAGGCGCTGGCGGCCACGCCGGGGTGAAGAGCCCGTTCGCGCTGGTGCAGGAGATTCGCGAGTGGTTTGATGGCCCGATTGCCCTCTCCGGCGCCATCTCGACCGGCGACGCCGTCTTGGCCGCGCAGGCCATGGGCGCTGATTTCGGCTACATCGGCTCGGCCTTCATTGCCACCGAAGAAGCGCGCGCCACCGACGCCTACAAACAGGCGATTGTGGACGGCAATTCCGACGACATCATCTACAGCAACCTGTTTACTGGCGTGCATGGCAACTACATCGCGCAAAGCATCAAAAACGCCGGTCTGGACCCAGCCAACCTGCCCACCAGCGACCCCAGCAAGATGAATTTTGGCGGTGACAAGACCAAAGCCTGGAAAGACATCTGGGGCTGCGGCCAGGGCATTGGGGTGGTTGACAAGGTTGTGAGCACAGCCGATTTTGTGGCCCGCCTCAAGCGCGAGTATGTGGCTGCCCACGCGCGTTTGCTCGAGCGGGACTACGCATTTGCCTGAATCAGCCTACTGGAAACTGGGCCTGCTGGCTCTTGGCAATCTGCTCACGTTGCTGGTGCTTGCCTGGTTTTGGTTGCGCAAGCCGAACACCTCTGCCCAGCAGGATCAGCAAGAAGCAAACCGCCAAAACCTGCTGACGGCCATGGCGGCGTCGCTGTCAGGCTTACAAAGCGCCAACGAGCGCCTCGAGCGTGAACTACGCCGCGAAATCAGCGAGTCGTCGCGCGGCGGGCGCCAGGAGATCACGCAGTCGCTGGCCACGTTCCAGCAGACCCTGGTAACGCAGAGCTCGGAAGCCACCCGCACGCAAAACACACAGATCGACGCCTTCGGGCAACAACTCGCGCTCTTGCAGAAGACCTTGTCGGATACACTGACGAACCAGGTCACGTCTCTGAGTGAATCCAACGCGCGGCGCTTGAACGAGGTGCGTGAAACGTTGGCAACGCAACTGGCGCAATTGCAGGCTACCAATGCCGCCAAACTCGAGGAGATGCGCGCCACGGTGGACGAAAAACTCCAGACCACGCTGCAAACGCGCCTGGGCGAGAGTTTCAAGCAAGTGGCCGACCGCCTCGAGCAGGTGCACAAGGGCTTGGGCGAAATGCAGACTCTCGCGCAGGGCGTGGGCGACTTGAAACACCTGCTCACCAATGTCAAGACGCGCGGCATTTTTGGCGAGGCGCAACTGGCGGCGCTGCTGGAGCAGGTTTTTGTGCCGGATCAATACGCCGCGCAGATCGCCACCCGGCCGGGCAACAGGAACGTTGTCGATTTCGCCATCAAGCTGCCCGGCAAATCCGACAGCGGCGAGCCGCTGTGGCTGCCGATTGATGCCAAGTTCCCCAACGAGGACTACGAGCGCCTGCTGGATGCCCAGGGCCGTGCTGACGTGGCAGCCGCCGAGGCCGCCGGCAAGGCGCTGGAGGCGCGCATCCGGCTGGAGGCCAAATCCATCGCCGAGAAATACATCGAGCCGCCGTTCACCACCGATTTCGCGATCCTGTTTTTGCCAACCGAAGGGCTTTACGCCGAAGTGCTGCGCCGGGCTGGTTTGATGGAAGCCCTGCAGCGGGAACACCGCATCACGCTGGCCGGTCCGACCACGCTGCTGGCCATGCTATCGAGCCTTCAAATGGGGTTCAGAACCCTGGCGCTGGAGAAGCGCTCATCGGAGGTGTGGCAGGTTCTGGGCGCGGTCAAAAACGAATTTGGCAAATTTGGCGAGGTGCTGGCCAAAGTCAAAACCCAAGCGCAGTCCGTGCTCAACACGATTGACAGCGCCGAGACCCGCAGCCGC
>JANNEZ010000446.1:0-6036 GCA_031379255.1 Rhodoferax sp.
TGGAGCCAGATCACCGGCACCGGCTCGGCTGGTTTGCCCCACCCGGCCATTGGCGGCGCTGCCACTGTGTTGCCGGCCACCCTGGGCATCGTCAACCAGACCACGACCTTCACGTTCAGCTACGCCAACGCCACACAAATGGCCGCTGGCGACTACAACGGCACCGTGACCTACACCGCCGCTCTGCCCTGAACAAGACCTCAGCCTGAAATCGGCTGACTCCCTCCGCAAGGCGACTGGTGAATCCAGTCGCCTTTTTTCATTTGACTGGTGAAAAATTCAAATGCTATTATAAATATAGCAAACTAATGAATTTCAACGTGACTTGATTGGCCTTTTCATTCAAAAATTCTGCGGACAGCCGGAAAACTCCCCAATAATTAACACCCATGTTAATAGTTGCCGACGACCGGGTGGATGGTCTGAAATCTTCCGCAAAGGTCGAAAAAACAAACGACACACCATCGGAAAGAATAAATTCATTCAATCGCAATTTGCAATGAGTTGCGATGTCAATACTGCAATTGAGACTAAATCTATGCGATTTTGCAAAGATTTTGGTGATTTAGGGGTCTGAAAAGCTGGCACGGCGGTTGCGAAGATAAAGCATCAGCCTCCAGTCCGGTGGCTCCAAACGAAAGTGCAACATCATGAAATTCGCTAAAACCCTCATCGCGCTGGCTGTCGTTGGCGCCTCGGCTTCGTCTTTTGCCGCCTCCAACATCGCCACCGGCGCTGCCACCGCCGCCATCAGCGCCACGGCCGCCCTGGACTTCCGCGTGGCGGTGCCGCGCATCATCTACCTGCAAGTGGGCACGGGCACGGCGTTTGCCGCCAACCCCACGGTTGACCTGGTGACCTTCAGCCTGACGGCGGGCCAAGTCACTGGCGGTGGCGCGGTCGTTGGCACCAGCGGCGCTGCGATCACGGCCCGTGTGTTGGGCAACGGCGGCCCGGTGAACTTCAGCGCAGCCGGCTCGGGCACTGGCCTGACCAACGTTGGCCTGGCCACGATCCCGTGGAGCCAGATCACCGGCACCGGCTCGGCTGGTTTGCCCCACCCGGCCATTGGCGGCGCTGCCACCGTGTTGCCGGCCACCTTGGGCATTGTCAACCAGACCACGACCTTCACGTTCAGCTACGCCAACTCCACCCAGATGGCCGCTGGCAACTACAACGGCACGGTGACTTACACCGCAGCCCTGCCTTGATCCGCCGGCCCACCCTGGCGTTCCTTGCGTAAAAAGCGGTCAACCCCGATCCATCAACTGGTGAAGCCTGATGCAAACTTCCAAGTGCCTGCTCACGCTTGCCATCATGGGATGGGGGTTCGCAGCCTGGGCTGAATCCAATGTCGCCATGGGCCCCGCGCCTGTGGTGTTTGCGACGGCGCGCCTGGACCAACGCGTGACGGTGCCGCGTGTGATCTTCCTGCGCATCGGCACTGGCACCAATTTCGCCAACAACAACGTGCGTGACCGGGTGACCTTCACAGTGACACCCGGCAACTTTGCCTCGGGCGCGGCCATTCCCGGAACCCCCTCGGCCGGACCGATCGTGGCGCGGGTGCTCTCCAACGGCGGCGACGTGAGTTTCAGGGCCCGCGGCACCAACGGCGGCTTGAACGGCGGCGGCGGAAACCGCATCGCCTGGACACAGATCGTGCCGGCTTCGTCCAGTGGCACGTTGCCGCACCCGGCCATCGGCAACGGCGTTGCCGGTCCGGTGACCACCTTGTTGGCGGCCGCTGGCATCGTCGACCGTTCGGCCACCTTCACGTTCAATTACAGCAACAGCACGGCCGTGGCGGCCGGCACCTACAACGGGCGGGTCACTTACACCGCGTCACTGCCCTGACGGCAGGGAGGCGCCGGCTGTCTCAACCGGCAGCAATCGCGATCCGCGCCTCCGGGCGCAAAGCGATGTGGGACAATTTGAAGCACTGCAGCGAAAGGAGCTGACCATGCACATCACCGTTCTTGCCAGGGCTGCGCGCCTGATTGTGGCGGCGGTGGCCATGCTGGTCGGCCACACCGCGTTCGCCTGGGTGCTCAACATCACGCCCGGCGCCCGCGCGGTTTATCTGGCCGTCGGAAATGCCACGGCGAATTCCAACAACACCACTGTGAACCGGGTGACGCTGGACCTGCCGGCCAACCAGGTTGGCACGGGCGCAGCCCAGGTGATGAACTCGACCAGCGGAGCAAACCGCAGTACGCAGGCCGTCAGTCCGTATGACAACTACACGGTTTGCACGCCCGCCAGCGGGCAGGTCTACGTGGGCGGGTTTTTCCGCCTGCCGGCCGCCAGCGCGGTGACGGCAGTGTTGCAGGTCACCACGCCCGCCGGATTGACCAGCGGCGCCAACAGCATCCCGTTCAGCCAAATCAGCTGGACCAGCACCTCCATCGGCAACGCTGGCGCGGCTGACATACCGGCGGGCAGTTTTGTCAGCGGCGGCACGCGTTTCCTGCGAAATTTTGCCGCCAACACCTATGTGGAAAATTGCCACACCTTCATCTACGCCAACACCACGCCGGTCGCGGCCGGCACCTATGACGGACGGGCCACCTACACCCTGTCAGCGCCATGACATCGACGCCCTTTAAAGTGTTGATGCTGGGCGTGGCGCTCGCGCTGCATGCGGCGGCCTTTGGCGCGACGTTCCTGGTGGACGATTCAAAGAGCACCGTGCTCGACGCCAATTTGCCGCTCCAGTGGCGCTCCCAATCACCCTCCAACGGCGATCACGCCGTGCAGGGCGTCACCCGGGTGCAGGTGCGGCTCGATACCAGCGCCTGGGTTGGCCGCTCGGCGCGCATCTACATGGCGCTGCCCGCGCAACCCATAGGGTTGGTCAAGGCCAGTTGGCAGACGCAGGGGCAACTGCTCAGCGGCCAATTAAACTCGGGCCAACGCGGCCTGGTGTGGTCGGGCCCGGTGCCCAAAGCTGTGCTGGAAGACGTCATGACCGTCACCATTGTGTCGGACGGACGGCTCCTCTCAGCGGCCCAGTTGCTGCGGTTTTATTTTGAAATTGATTTGCCATGACGCACGCCTTGAAACGCAGACCCACCGCCGCTGCCAGCGGCTTTTTCTCGTTCGGGATGGTCATCGCGATCGCGTCAGCGGCCAGCTTCTTTGGCCCGGACGCGCGTGCGCAGGACGGATTTTCAGCGCTGATTTCCCCGCCCCGCGTGGAGACCCATACCAAACCCGGGCAAACCACACGCCAGGTGCTTGAGATCACCCAGGTGGGTCCGATCGCCGGGCGCTTTCGCATCTACACGATGGACTGGAGCCTCAACCCCAGCGGCGGCGTGGATTTTGTCGAAGAGCTCAAACCCGGCAGCTGCCGCCCCTGGGTGGCGCTGGAGCGGCGCGAGTTGTCGGTTGCCGGCAATGGCAAAGCGCGCTTTCGGTTCGAAATCGCGCCGCCGGCCGACGCGCCGGTTCAGGAGTGCCGGTTCGCCATCATGTTTGAGGGGCTCGACGCCAGCAAGGCCACCAGCGGTGTGGTCAATTTTCCGGTCTCCGGGCGCATCGGCGTGATTGTTTACGCCGCCATGGCCGGTGCCAAGCCTGACCTGAAAATTGCGGGGTACAGCATCAGCAGCGACGCCGCCAAGGTGCCTGCCTTGCAGATCCAGAACGACGGCAACGCGCATGGCCGCTTGACCGGTTTGCTGCGTGGCTTGGACGACAAGGGCGTGAAACTCGAGTTCACGCCGTCGAGCCTGCCGATCCTGCCGGGCGAAAGCCGTTTGATTGCACTGGCGGCCAACGTCGAAGGCGGCGCTGCGGTCAAGGAAGTCAACTATCCCGTCACCGTCAAGGGCGCGCTGGAATGGGGCGGACAACGTGTGCCGTTTGAGCACACGTTCACGGCCAAGTGAATCCGGCGTCCGCGAGGCCTCAGGCGTCGCGGACGCATTTTTTCCATATGGCGCTGGCCGGGGGGCTGGTCGGGGGCATCGCGCTTTGCGCTGCCCCGCAAACCAGCGCGCAGGCAAAGGTTGAGGCGACTGCCCAGCCCTATCAAGACCGGGTCATCAAGTTCGACCCGAACGACAAACCCGACGACGCAGAACCTGAAGTCCCCTACAACAGCGGCGGTTTGCCGCGCGCCTGGAGCCTCGAAACCTTTGCCGACAAGCGCTCATCGGGCGGTCTGTCAACCAGCTCGGTCGGCCTGAAGGCTGTGGGCTACACCGACACCCTGCACTACGGCGCGTTCTCCGGCAATTTCAACTTGTTGCAACGCGACAGCTCGCAGACCCAGAATGGCGCGGCAGACAACTCCTTCGTGTTGCGCCAGATCGGCATGCCGTTTGACGGCGGCTGGCGGCTGGACAACGCTCTGGGCATGATCAACCTGCCCTTGGTTGACCTCGCCCGGCAAAGCCAGCGGATCACGTTGACAACGCCTTCCATGCAGGGCTTGCACAGCCAGATTCGCCGGCCGGATCTGGGCCTCATGGTGGCGGTGGGCCGGGCCGGCCAGACGCAGGGTTACCCGGTGGCGGGTTTCTCGCTGTCGCAAGGCACGTATGTCATGACGGGCCTGCAACACCAGCTGCGCCAACCCGATGGCGCCTGGCAGTTTGGCGGCATGGTGGCCAAGGCGCAGGATGTGACATCGGTATTGGCCCAAACGCCCACCGGGCAAAGTCGCCTGGACGCCAATGGCATCTACCTTTCAGCGCGACGTGAGTGGGTGGGTGAACTGGAGACCGGTGGCAGTTTTGCGCAAGTTCACGCGCTCAACAGCCGCAACACGGGCGCCGATCTCACGGGCCTGGCCAACGCGCCGGCCAGTGGCCTGTGGATCGAGGGCGGCTTCACGCGCAACGCCCATCGGCACGATTGGGGAGTTTTCCGGCTGGAGCCGGGTTTGGCTTGGCTGGACCTGCCGATTGCGGGCGACTTGCAGGGTGCCTATTGGCGCCACGCCTGGACCACCCGGCAGTGGACGGTTCAATCTGCGTTTGAGGCGCTGACTTCACTCTCGGGCCTCACCCCCAACGGTTATTTTGCCAGCAGCACTGCGCGTTTCCAGTACTCCAGCACCACCAGTGCGGGCGGCTCGCTCAGCGCGCGGCGGTACGGTGTTCAGGCGCAGGCGGCGCAGGTCTACACCCAGTTTGCCAACGAGTGGGGCAACAGCCGGGCGCAGATCGACCTGGCCAGCGCGGATTCCGGCGAGCGTGTGATGCGGTTGCAGTTTGACCAGGACTGGGCTGGCGTTCAGGCCGCGCGCCTGACGACGGCGGTGTCGATGGACCGCGAGTCCCGCCCGAGCGGCGACAGCCAGGGGCAGGGGGTTGCGATCAACGCCGATTGGTCCATCGGCCAGAACCTGACGCTCAACCAGAGCCTTCAAGGCCGCTGGACCAGCGACCAGACCCAATACAGCCTGAACGCCGGCGTGTTCTGGCGCATCGCGCCGCGCTGGTCGCTGCAGACCAACCTGTACGCGACGCAGGGCAGCAACAACACACTGAACCTGGCGCAAAGTCCGCTGGTGGTTGCCACCGTGCCGCCATTGACCGTCAACGACAGCGGCATCTTTGTCATGCTGCGGTACGACGAGTCTGCGGGTCGCGCCCAGGCGCCCGTTGGCGCGGCGCCCGGCAGCCCCGCCGGGAGGCTCACCGGCTCCGTGTTCCTCGACGACAACCAGAATGGACGGCGTGAAGCCGGCGAGCAGGGCGCTGTCAACGTGACGGTGGTTCTGGATGGCCGGTTCACCGTGCAAACCGATGCCCAGGGGCGTTTCGAGTTTCCCTATGTCGCCGCCGGGCCGCACGTCTTGACGGTGGTCAGCGACAACCTGCCGCTGCCCTGGGGCTTGATCCGGGACGGGCGCGCCGAGCTGCGTGTGTTCACCCGGGACAGCACCTCGGTGGACATCGGCGCCACCCGGCAATAGGGAGCGCCCCGCATAGCGGAGGCGTTTTGCGCCGCTTCTACAATCGCCGGACTTTTTCCAACCGCAGACTATGAGCATCAAAAGCGACAAATGGATCCGCCGCA
>JANNEZ010000452.1:0-2773 GCA_031379255.1 Rhodoferax sp.
CGTTTGGCCATGCCGCCCGTGGAAGGGCCAAAAAAACTCAGGAAATTGACCTCCTGAAACGCCTCGCGGTCACGCGTTTCACTGGCTACGTCGCCGACAAACAGCACCATCGGTGTGGAATCCTGAAACGCGGTGTGCACGCCGATGGAGGCGTTGGTGGCACCCGGGCCGCGCGTTACAAAACACACCCCGGGGCGGCCGGTGAGTTTGCCGTGCGCCTCAGCCATGTAGGCGGCGCCGCCCTCCTGCCGGTTGATGACGAACTGGATTTTTTCGCGGTGCAGGTGAAAACCGTCCAGCACGGCCAGGTAACTTTCACCCGGCACGCCAAAGGCATGGGTCACGCCCTGTGCCACCAGGCATTCAACCAGTAAATGCCCTCCGATTTTTGCGGCGGGTGTTTGGCGGAGCGAAGGTGTGTTGGGGGAGGATGTCATGCCAACATTGTGCCGCGTGTCCGGACTGCGGCGTGCGTCGGCAGCGCGGCCCGCGCAGGCACGCCAGCTTGCGCATATAGTTGAGTTCTTCCACCCCCATATCCCGCGAACCTTGATACAAGGCCTTCAAATTGAACACAGCGACGCAAGCAAATCCGGCCGACAACTCTCCCGCGCGTTTTGGCTCTGGCCAGCAGGTACGGCGACTCGAAGACGAGGCGCTTCTCAAGGGTTTGGGCCAGTTCACCGACGATGTGCAAGCGGCAAACCTGACGCGCCTGGTTTTCCTGCGTTCGCCCTACCCGCATGCGGTGATCCGCTCGGTGGATGCCAGCGCAGCCCGCTCCATGCCGGGTGTGGTGATGGTGGCCACGGGCGCCGACATGGCGGCCGCTGGCGTCAAACCCATCGCCGGCGCCGCGGGCTTCAAACGCGCGGACGGCAAAGATGTGAGTTACCCGCCGCGCCGCGCTCTGGCGCACGAACGCGTGCGCTTTGTGGGCGAGGCGGTCGCCGCTGTCGTGGCCGAAACCCTGCAACAGGCGCGCGACGCCGCTGAAGCCATCGTAGTGGACTATGAGGAGTTGCCCATGGTGGTGAACGCGCACGACGCGCTCGCCCCAAACGCCCCACTCCTGTGCGATTCGATCGACGACAACATTTCCGCCGAAATCCGCCACGGCAGCGCTGCGAAAACCGCAGCAGCGTTTGCGGCGGCGAAACATGTTGTCAAACTCGACATTGCCAACCAGCGCCTCAACGCCCTGCCCATCGAGCCGCGCGCCGTGCTCAACGAGTACGACGCCGCCACCGGGCGCCTCACCATTCGCCTCTCAAGCCAGATGCCCACGGCCGAGCGCGACGGTGTCTGCGACTGCCTGGGCCTGCCCAAGGACAAGGTGCGCGCCGTCATTGGCGATGTGGGCGGCGGCTTCGGCATGAAGACCGGCATGTACCCGGAAGACCTGGCTGTGGCTTTTTGCTGCATGCAGCTCAAGCGCGCGGTGAAATGGACCGCCGATCGCAGCGAGGAGTTTCTGGCCTCCGTGCATGGGCGCGATGTGCACACCCAGGCCGAGTTGGCGCTCGACGCCAGCGGCAAAATACTGGCGCTGCGGCTCGACGGCGTGGCCAATGTCGGCGCCTACGCCACCGGCGCGGGCGTGGCCATCCAGTTGATGATCGGCCCCTGGGTTCAGACCAGTGTGTACGACATCCAGACGATTGACTTCCACTTTCGCGGCGTCCTGACCAACACCGCGCCCACGGGACCCTACCGCGGCGCCGGGCGACCCGAGGCGATCTACATCATGGAGCGGCTGATGGACGAAGCGGCGCGGCAGATTGGCCTGGACCGCATCGAGCTGCGCCGGCGCAATTTCGTGCGCCCCGAGCAAATGCCCTACACCAATCCGATGGGCCAGGTTTACGACACCGGCAAGTTCGAACACGTGATGAACCAGGCGCTGCCGTTGGCCGACTGGAACGGATTCGCCGCACGCGCTGCAGCGTCAAAAACCAGGGGCAAATGGCGCGGCTTGGGGCTCGCCACCTTCCTGGAATGGACGGGCGGCAACGCGCTGGAAGAACACGTCAAGGTGTCGGTCCGTTCTGACGGATTCATCGATGTGATGACTGCTGTCAACCCGATGGGCCAGGGCATTCAAACCACACTGGCGCAACTGGTGGTGGACAGTTTCGGTGTGGACATCGGCAAAGTGCGCATTCTGATGGGCGATACCGACCGGGTGAACGGTTTTGGCAGCGCCGGCTCACGCTCGCTGTTCACCGGGGGCTCGGCCATTCAGGTCGGCGCGGAAAAAACCATCGAGCTGGGCAAAACACTGGCCGCCAAAGCGCTTGAGGCGGCCGCCGAAGACATCAGTTTTGAGAACGCGGTTTACAAGGTCAAAGGGACAGACCTGGCCATCGACCTTTTCACCTTGGCGGGCAAGCAGGAAGGCCAGCAGATTCATGTGGAGTCCACCCACGCCGTGGCCGGCCCGACCTGGCCCAACGGCTGCCATATCACCGAAGTTGAAATCGACCCGCAAACCGGCCTGGTGGAGGTGATCTCCTATGCGTCTGTGAACGACGTCGGCCGGGTCATCAACCCGATGATCGTGCGCGGCCAGCTCGACGGCGGCGCGGTGCAGGGCATCGGCCAGGCCCTGTGTGAACACCTGATGTACGACCGTGCAACCGGCCAGCTGGTCACCGGCAGCCTGATGGACTACTGCGCACCCAAGGCCGACATCGTCCAGGCCTTCAAAAACGAGATGGACGAGTCGACGCCCTGCAAAAACAACCGCCTGGGCACCAAAGGGGTGGGCGAG
>JANNEZ010000467.1:0-14172 GCA_031379255.1 Rhodoferax sp.
CAGATGTGCATCACGGTGTTGCGGGTGATGCCGTTGAGCGCGCCAGCGGAGAGGTCGGGCGTGTAGACCACACCGTCTTTCACCACAAACAGGTTCTCACCCGCGCCTTCGGACACAAAACCATTGGCGTCGAGCAGCATGGCTTCGTCGTAACCGTCGTCCAGCGCTTCCATGTTGGCCAGGATCGAGTTGGTGTAGTTGCTCACGGCCTTGGCCTGTGTCATGGTGATGTTGACGTGGTGGCGGGTGTAGCTTGAAATTTTCACGCGGATGCCGCGTTTCATGCCTTCTTCGCCCAAATACGCGCCCCAAGCCCAGGCCGCGACCATCAGGTGGATGGTGTTGCCGCGCGGGCTCACGCCGAGTTTTTTGTCGCCGATCCAGGTCAGCGGACGCAAATAACAGCTCTCAAGCCGGTTCTCGCGTACTACGGCCTTTTGCGCTTCATTGACCTGATCTTTGGTGAAGGGGATCACCATGCGCAGAATCTTGGCGCTGTTGAAGAGGCGGTCGGTGTGCTCGTGCAGGCGAAAAATCGCCGTGCCTTTGCCGGCCGGGCCATCGGTGTTGTAGGCGCGCACGCCTTCAAACGCGCCGCAGCCGTAATGCAGGGTGTGTGTGAGCACGTGGATCTTGGCGTCGCGCCAGTCGACCATCTGGCCGTCCATCCAGATTTTGCCGTCACGGTCGGACATGGAGGGGGGTTGGAGGCTCATCGGTTTCCTTCTCGGCCCGGCGCGCGCGCGGGCGGTGTGCTGTGAATGGCCGGGATTTTACGGTGTGGCCGGATTGGCTTGCTGCTCAGCCGGGTCATGGGTTGGCGCCGCCTCGCCAGGCTGATCGGGCACAGGAGGCCGGAACATCTCCCATTTAACCAGCTTGCCGCCGGCAAATTCGCAGGTCACATGGGAGTCGCCGTTGTCGATCCAGCGGAATATTTCAGGCTGTTGATTCTTCCCGGACAACAACTTGCCAAACGCCCGCGTCATCGCCACGACATGCAACAGTGTCATGCCCCGTTTGAGCTTGGCATTGAGCATGACGGCGCTGGCAACGTAACCGACGGGTTTCGCGGCGGCCCGGCGCATCACCACCATCATGCGGGTGAAGTGCAACAGCATCCACATGACGAGGGCGCCCACAGCGATGGCCACGCCACCCCAGCCGAAGCGCTGGTAGGCCAGAGCGACCAACGCCACACCCAGCACCGGAATGCCGATGCGGCTCATCCATTCTTGAAATTTCATGGCCGCGATTTTCGCAGACGCGTCAGCCCAGCCCCCGGACGATTTCCATCGCCTCGTCAATGCGCTCCACAGCGTGGATCGTCATGCCCTCAAACTCCTTCATGGCCGACTTCTTGGGCGCGTTGGATTTTGGAACGATGGCCATGGAGAAGCCGAGTTTGGCGGCCTCCTTGAGCCGCTCCTGGCCACGTGGTGCCGGTCGCACCTCTCCAGCCAGCCCCACTTCGCCAAAAGCGATGAAACCCTTAGGTAGCGGTTTGCCGCGCAGGCTGGAAGTAATGGACAACATCACCGCCAGATCTGCCGCCGGCTCGCTGATGCGCACGCCGCCCACCGCATTGACAAACACGTCCTGGTCCATGCAGGCCACGCCGGCGTGGCGGTGCAGCACCGCCAACAACATGGCCAGGCGGTCACGGTCCAGCCCCACAGACAGGCGGCGCGGAGACGGCCCGCCGCTGTCCACCAGCGCCTGAATCTCCACCAGCATCGGCCGCGTGCCCTCCAGCGTGACCATCACACAACTGCCGGGCACCGGCTCGGCATGTTGGCTCAAAAAGATGGCACTCGGGTTGGAAACACCCTTGAGGCCTTTTTCCGTCATGGCGAACACGCCAATTTCATTCACTGCGCCAAAACGGTTTTTGATGGCGCGCACCAGGCGGAAACTCGAATGTGTGTCGCCCTCGAAATACAGCACGGTATCCACCATGTGCTCCAGCACACGCGGCCCGGCCAGCGCGCCCTCCTTGGTCACATGGCCCACCAGCACGATGCTGACACCGCTGGCCTTGGCCGCGCGCGTCAGGTGGGCCGCGCACTCACGCACCTGTGCCACCGAGCCTGGCGCGGAAGTCAATTGCTCGGAATACACCGTCTGGATCGAGTCGATCACCGCGATATCCGGCTGCGTGGCGTTCAGCGTAGCAAGGATTTTTTCCAGCTGGATTTCGGCCAGCACACTCACTTTGGAATTCAACAAGCCCAGGCGCTGCGCCCGCAACGCCACCTGCGCGCCGCTCTCCTCGCCGGTGACGTAGAGGGTTTTTTGGCCGCTGCGTTGAAGCGAATCCAGCGCCTGCAACAGCAGCGTGGATTTGCCAATGCCCGGGTCGCCGCCGATCAGCACCACGCCGCCTTCGACCATGCCGCCACCCAGGACACGGTCCAGCTCCTCTTGCCCGGTGGGTGTGCGCGCCATGTCGCTGGCGTCGATCTCGGAAAGCACCATCACCTCGGCGGTTTTGGCGAGCGACGCAAAGCGGTTTTTGGTACTGGCAGCGCTTTCAGCGACCGATTCGATCAGCGTGTTCCAGGCCGCGCAACTGGGGCACTTGCCCAGCCATTTCGGGCTGGTGCCGCCGCATTCGGTACAGGTGAAGATGGTTTTTTCTTTGGCCATCTCCTTAGTTTACTGGATAAATACCCAGTAAACTAGATTAAAAACACGGCAAGCAGGTGCTCAGGCCCACACCGCGCTGAACGCCAGCGGCAAACGGGGTGCGCGGCTGAAAACCGGCTGCCTGCGGGACACGGGCTTTTTGGCCACCACAGGCGCGGCCACGGCAATGCGCGAAGGCTTCAGCGCGTAGACGATGGCACGCCGGTGCTCGGGTGTCGTGAAAACATCACCGGCTTGCAGCACAACGTCTTCGGTGCTCTGGTCCAGCGTGATCCAGACGGCGCCTTCGGCGCAGCTGACGCGCAGGCTGGCCGCGTCCGGGATGCTGACCATCGCCTGGCGTTGCAGGCTTAGATCAAAGCTGCCGTCAGGGCCGACGGAAGCCAGGCTGATTTCGGTGCAGGAGAGGGAAGTCATTTCGGATCCTTTCACATTCATGATGGGAATGAATATACTGCTGCCATATCGCCTTATCAAACGGTGATTTGGAATACTTAACATGCGTGCAGAGAATGCGAAACCACCGAATTCCCCGCTTCTGTCTGGGCGGCAGGCCATCTCCCGGCAAGACCTGCCGCGCCTGGACCTGCTGCGAAGCTTCGAGGCCGCTGCCCGCCACCTGAGTTTCACCTTGGCGGCCGAAGAGCTGTTTTTGACGCAATCTGCCGTCAGCCGCCAGATCCAGCAGATCGAGGCCGGGCTGGGTGTGCCGCTGTTCGAGCGCCGCCACCGCGCGCTGGCGCTCACAGACGCGGGCAGCACCATGCACCGCGCGGTGGTGGATTGCCTGGACCGCCTGCGCGACGCAACGGCGCTGGTGCGCTCGGCGGTCCAGATGCGCCGGGTGTCGGTCACCACCACGCCGGGCTTTGCATCGCTCTGGCTGATCCCCCGGCTGGCGCGTTTCACTGCCAGCCACCCGCAGGTGGACGTGCGCATTTCAGCCACGCTGGAGGTGCAGGACCTGGACCGCAGCCACCTCGATCTGGCCGTGCGCTTTTGCCCCACCAGCCAGGGCGACGGGCCGCCGCTGTTTGAAGAGTCGGTGTTGCCGGTGTGTTCGCCGCAACTGCTGGCCAACCGGGCCAACCCGCTGCGCAAACCGGCGGACCTGGTCAACCACACGCTGTTGGCAGTTGACACACCCCAGGGCATGGCGGTCGCTGGCGACTGGGAGCCGTGGCTGCGCGTCATGGGCCTGCCCGAAGTGCGCACCAAAAACACCCTGCGTTTCACCCAGTACGCCGATGCCATTGGCGCAGCGGTGGCTGGCCAGGGCGTGGCCATTGGCCGCCTGCCCTTGCTCAACGAACTGCTGCGCGAAAAACGCCTGGTGACACCGTTCAAAGGTGTGGCGGCCTCGCAGCGCGGCTATTTTGTGTCAATGGGCGCGCTCGCCGCCCACAACGCCGACGCGCAGGACTTCGCCCGCTGGCTGAGGCTTGAAGCCCAGCTTGCGGCATCCGGACCGGAAGCAGGCCGGGAACCGGCGCTTGCAGTGTCGTCCAAAATCATTTAATATATTAAATAATTGACAACCGCCTCATTGACGACCCTCCCGCCATCCGTTCATCGACTTCCTTCATTCCTGCCATTTCCATGAGCACGCCTTTCGTTCACCGCAACCTGCCGCGCCTGCTGCTGCAGGCGCGCGAGGCCGTCATGGCGCACACACGGCCGGGCTTGCGAGAACATGGGCTGAGCGACCAGCAATGGCGGGTATTGCGGGTGTTGGGGGAACATGGCGTGGTGGAAACCGGGCGCGTGGCGCGCGAGGCCTTCATCCTTGGCCCCAGCCTCACGGGTATGCTGGCCCGCATGGAGCGCGACGGCCTGATCCGCCGCAAACGCGACGCGACCGACCAGCGCCGTACCGTGGTGGAGCCCACTGCCCTGGGCAAAAGGGCGGTGAAGAATTTGTCACATTCAATTGAGGCACATTACGCCTTCATGGAGAAGTCATTGGGAAAAGCCAAGCTGACGCAGCTCTACGCGCTGCTGGACGAGGTCATTGCGCTGGAGCAAGCAGCATGAACCCGTCGATGCCCCCCTCTCAGTACTATTGGCCGGCCGGCACGGTCTACGGCACGCTGCTGAACTTTCAGGCGGAGTGCGCCGCAATGGCGCCGCAGATGGCGCAGCCGCCTTACAAGGCGCCGCCCCAGGCCCCTGTTTTGTACGTGAAAACAGCCAACACCTGGAGCGCCAATGGCGCTGTGGTGCCCGTACCGCCTCGCGTGGCGCAGGTCGAAGTGGGCGCCACAGTGGCCATGGTCATGGGGCCGTCCGCCACACTGGCCGACGCCTCGTGGGTCTTGCTGAACGATTTTTCGGCGCCCCATGCCAGCTACTTCCGGCCACCGGTCAAGTTCAAATGCCTGGATGGCTTTTTGGGGGTCGGCTCGCAGCTTGTCAGCGCCCAGGCCGCAGGCGACCCACAACATTTTGGGCTTGAGGTGCGCATCAACGGCGGCATTGCGCAAACCATCGTGTTTGACAAACTCGTGCGAAACGCCCAGAAACTGCTGGCGGATGTGGGCAACTTCATGCGCTTGCGGGAAGGTGACGTGTTGATGCTCGGCCTCGATTGCCTTCCCGGTGGCGGGCGGCCTTTGGCCAAAGTGGGGGACACCATTGAAATCCGCTCGCCCCAGCTGCCCGCTTTGGGCATTTTGTCCAACACGCTGGCTGCAGAGGGTAGCGCACCACGCGCAGCGGGAAGCGTGGGGGCAATGTCATGAAACATGCACGGGTTGCCTACGCAGGCGCGATTCATGATGCCACCGAGCGCGAAGGTGCCCTGCTGCTCGCCGATGGCCGCTCGGTTTCCTTGAACGACGTCATCTGGCTGCCCCCGCTCAAGCCGGTGCCGCAGGCCCGTACCATCCTCGCGCTGGGCCTGAACTACGCCGACCACGCCAAAGAGCTTGAATTCAAGGCCCCCGACGAGCCCCTGGTATTCGTCAAGGGCGAGGGCACACTGATGGGCCACCGCGGCTTCACACACCGGCCGGCGGACGTGAAGTTCATGCACTACGAGTGTGAACTCACCGTGGTGATCGGCAAGACCGCCCGCCATGTGAAGCGCGACGACGCGTATAATTTTGTCGGCGGCTACACGGTGGCCAACGACTTCGCCATCCGCGACTACCTGGAGAACTGGTACCGCCCCAACCTGCGCGTCAAAAACCGCGACACCTGCACCCCCTTGGGGCCTTTTTTGGTGGACGCCGCCGACATCGCCAACCCACAGGCGCTGGCCTTGCAGACCGCCGTCAACGGCAAAGTCACCCAGTCCGGCAACACCAAAGACATGATTTTTGACGTGCCTTTTCTGATCGAATATTTCAGCAGCTTCATGACGCTGCAACCCGGCGACCTGATCTTGACGGGCACACCCGACGGTGTGGTCGATTGCCAGAGCGGCGATGTGATCGTGACCGAGATCGAGTCGATCGGCGCCCTTGTCACTACCATGGAACGAATGTTGTGAGAGTCGACCATTTGATCAACGGCAAGGCCGTCGCCAGCGGCGTCACATTTGAAACCGTCAACCCAGCCACGCAAGAGGTGCTGGCCGAGGTTGCAGCGGGTGGCGAAGCGGAGGTCAACGCTGCCGTCGCCGCAGCCAAAGCCGCATTTCCAAAATGGGCCGCAACTCCCGCACCGCAACGCGCCAAGCTGGTCCGCAAGCTGGGTGACCTGATCGCCGCCCACGTGCCCGAGATCGCGCAGACCGAGACCAACGACTGTGGCCAAGTCATCACTCAAACCGGCAAGCAACTGATTCCCCGCGCGGCCGACAATTTCTATTATTTTGCCGAGATGTGCACGCGTGTCGACGGCCACACCTACCCGACCGAGACACACCTGAACTACACGCTGTTCCACCCGGTCGGCGTCTGCGCGCTGATCAGCCCGTGGAACGTGCCCTTCATGACGGCCACCTGGAAAACCGCGCCTTGCCTGGCTTTTGGCAACACCGCTGTGCTGAAGATGAGCGAACTCTCGCCGCTCACGGCCGCGCGCCTGGGCGAGCTGGCGCTGGAAGCGGGCATTCCGCCGGGCGTGTTCAACGTGGTGCACGGCCTGGGCAAAGACGCGGGCGAACCTTTGTGCGCGCACCCCGACGTGCGGGCAATCTCGTTTACCGGCTCCACCGCCACCGGCAACCGCATCGTCAAGGCTGCGGGCTTGAAAAAGTTCAGCATGGAGCTGGGCGGCAAATCGCCGTTTGTGATCTTCGACGACGCCGACATGGCGCGCGCGCTGGACGCTGCCATTTTCATGATTTTCAGCAACAACGGCGAGCGTTGCACGGCGGGCAGCCGCATCCTGGTGCAACAGTCGATCTACGCCGACTTCGTGCAGAAATTTGTTGAGCGCGCCAAACGCATCGTGGTGGGTGACCCGCTTGATGAAAAAACCATCGTCGGCCCGATGATTTCACAAGCACACTTGGCCAAGGTGCGCAGCTACATAGAACTCGGCCCGAAAGAGGGCGCAACGATGTTGTGCGGCGGGCTCGGCCGCCCTTCGTATGCGCCGGAACTGTCTGCGCGGGTGGCTAAAGGCAACTACGTCTGGCCCACAGTGTTCGCTGATGTGGACAACCGCATGCGTATTGCCCAAGAAGAAATCTTCGGCCCGGTGGCCTGCCTGATTCCCTTCAAGGACGAAGCGGATGCGATTGCCAAAGCCAACGACATTCAATACGGCCTTTCCAGCTACGTCTGGACAGAAAACCTGGGTCGCGCCCACCGCGTCGCCGCTGCCGTCGAAGCCGGCATGTGTTTCGTCAACAGCCAGAATGTGCGCGACCTGCGCCAGCCCTTTGGCGGCACCAAGGCCAGCGGCACCGGGCGCGAAGGCGGCACCTGGAGTTACGAGGTGTTCTGCGAACCCAAGAACGTGGCGGTGTCACTCGGCTCGCACCACATTCCGCACTGGGGTCTGTGACATGAGCCTCTACGCGGTGCAGAAATTTTTGTACCATCTCAACCGCGAGGCGCAGGTGCAACGGCGCTTCAAGGATGAGCGCGCCGCGCTGCTGGACGAATACGATTTGAATGCCGAGGAGCGCCTTGCGGTTGAACACGGCGACATCGGCAAACTGTATGTGTTGGGCTGCAACGGCCAGTTGTTGATGCACTTCGGGCCGTTGGTGGGCCTGCAGTGGGCCGAGTATCTGGAAGCCATGCGCGAAGGCGTGCGACGTTACGGGCCTGTGCGTGCGGGCATCTATGCGATGACCACGTCTACAGAAGAGAAAATTGCCGGAATATGACCCCCACGCTCCCGCACTTCGTGTTGTCGCTGCCCCCCGAGGGGGCCGTGCCTTGCTTAGGACGGCCCGGCGCGGCGGCTTCATCATGAGCCTCGTCTTCGCCGGCATTTGCAGTCACGGCCCTGGCATCACGGGTCGCGCGGCGCTGGCTGACCCGGCCATCCGCGACGAATTTCACGCGCAATTTTTCCGCATGGGCAAAGCATTGGATGCCGCCAAGCCCGACGCCGTCATCATCATCGCCGCCGAGCACTTCGCCAACTTCTTCATGAACAACATGCCGGCTTATGCGATCGGCATGGCCGACGCTTACGAAGGCCCGATTGAAGACCCGGCCTGGCTTGGCATCGCCAAAACCAAAGTTCCGGGCAACGCGGCGCTTTCCAAACGCCTGATTGAAAACGTGATGCAAACGGCAGACGTGGCTTATTCGGAAGAGTGGAAGTTTGACCACGGCATCATGGTGCCGCTCAACTTCCTCACGCCGAAATACGACAAGGCCATCATCCCCGTCAACATCAATTGCCAGGGCCCGCCGCTCACGCCACTGCACCGCGCCTGGGCCTTTGGCGAAGCCTTGCGCCGCGCCTGTGACGCCCTGCCCGAGCGCATGGCCATCGTCGGCACGGGCGGAATTTCGCACTGGCCGGCCACACCGGATTCGGGCAAGGTCAATGAACCGTGGGACCGCGATTTCCTGGACCGCTGGAGCCGCAATGACAAGGCCGCGCTGCTCGATTACACCGACGCCGCCACCTACCGCGACGCGGGCCAGGGCGGCTTTGAAATCCGCACTTTCATCAGCGTTGCGGCTGCGGCGGGTGGAAAAGGCTCGGTCTGGCATTACCGGCCGATACCGATCTTTTCCGTCGGTTGTACAGTGGCGGTCATGGACATTGCCCGCCCCACAGCCTGAAACCGCCCGCCTGAAATCTCCCTCTGTTAGCCGCCCATGCCCCATTGCGTCATCCTGTACACGCCAAATCTTGACCAGAAGAGCGATTTGACGGCCTTGTGCCGGAAATTGGCCGACTGCATGATCGGGCAACTGGACGAAAACGGCAAACAGGTGTTTCCCACTGGCGGCACGCGGGTGTTGGCGTTCCCGGCGGCGCATTGTGCGGTGGCCGATGGCGGCGCGGCCGGTCTGGCGGCAGCGGCTGGCAAAAGCTGGACGCAAAAAGACGCCGCCGACTACGCCTTCATTTACCTCAACATCCGCATGGCCTCAGGCCGCAGCGACGCCGTGAAGACAAAGGCCGGCGATGCGCTCACCGCCATCACCAAGGCGCATTTTGCCGGCGTGCTGCGCAAGAGCCCGCTGGGCATCACCTTGCAGATCGACGAAAGCCCGGGCCAGGTGTACGACGCCAAAATCAGCAGCCTCCACCCTCTATTTCAACCCTGACCACCACACCATGCAAACACCCGTCAACCCCTTCAAAGCCGCGCTCAAAAACAAACAGGCGCAAATTGGCCTGTGGTGCGGCCTGGCCGACTCCTATTCCACCGAAATCTGCGCCGGCGCGGGTTTTGACTGGCTGCTGCTGGATGGAGAACACTCGCCCGCCGAGCCCCGGGCGATCCTGCAGCAGCTGCAGGCGGTTGCCGCCTACCCGGCGTCGCACGCGATTGGCCGCATTCCGCTGGGCCACGGCAATGTGGGCGAGATGATCATCAAGCAGTACCTCGACCTGGGCTTTTCGAGCCTGCTGGTGCCCATGGTCGACACGCCCGAGCAGGCGCAGCAGATCGTGCGCCGCGCGCGTTACCCGCAGAATGACGACGTCGGCAGCCCGGTGCGCGGCATTCGCGGCATGGCCAACATGCGGGCCAACCGGTTTGGCCGCGTCAACAACTATGCCCACGAAGCCAACGCGCAGATTTGCCTGTTGCTGCAGGCCGAAACGCAGCTCGCGCTGAACAACATTGAAGCCACTGCGGCGATTGACGGCGTTGACGGCATCTTCATCGGCCCAGCCGATCTGTCCGCATCACTGGGCCACGTGCTGAACCCGACCCACCCCGACGTGCAGAAGGAGATCGACAACGCCATCCGCCGCATTGTCAAAACCGGCAAGGCCGCCGGCATCCTCACGCCTGACGAAACCCTGGCGCGGCATTACCTGGACATCGGCGCCACCTTTGTCGCCGTGGGCCTGGACACCAACCTGCTCACGCGCCACACCAGCGCGCTGGCGGCGAAGTTCAAGTCCGGCGTGGCGCCTGTGGTGGCTGGCAAGGTTTATTGAACAGGTACCGTTCGCCCTGAGCCTGCCGAAGGGCTTCGACAGGCTCAGCTCGAACGGATTTTGAGCAAGCTGTTTTTTACAACGATATCCGTATGCGCATCTTCATTGCCGGCGGCTCGGGGGTGATTGGCCGCGCGCTCGTGCCGATGCTGGTGGCCGGCGGCCACAGCGTGGTGGCGCTCACCCGCAGCCCGGACCGCGCCGCCAGCCTGCGGGCCATGGGCGCAGAGCCGGTGCTGGGCGATGTGTTTGACCAGGCCGCGCTGACGCAACGGGTGGTTGAGGCGCGGCCCGACGTGGCGATCCACCAGCTCACCGCCTTTGGCGCCAAAACCCACGACCCGGCCGCCGACCCGCTGGCCGAGACCCTCCGCATCCGCATTGAAGGCACCCGCAAGCTGGTGGGCGCGCTGCAGGCGGCGGGCGTGAAGCGGCTCATCACGCAAAGCATTTCCTTCATCTGCTCACCCGACCCGGCGGGCCTGGATGCGAAAGGTCTGAGTGATGAGGCCACGCCGCTGTACCTTGAAGGCGGCCCAGCCATCACGCCACTGGCGCAGGCTGTCGCCGAGATGGAGCGCCTGACATTGCAGACGCCCGGCATCGACGGCGCGGTGCTGCGTTACGGCTGGTTTTACGGCCCCGGCACCAATTACGACGCCGCCAACGGGCCTATTCCGCGCGGGGTGCGCAAAGGCCGCTCGCCGCTGGTGCAGACTTCGGCTGGCTTGGGCACCGGGGTGTATTCACACATCGCCGTGGCCGACGCAGCCCGCGCCACGCTGCTGGCACTCGGCCACGTAACCCCAGACCGCGCAGCACTTGGCATCTACAACATCGTGGACGACGAGCCCGCCGCCCACGGTGTGTGGCTGCCCTGGCTGGCCACCTTGCTCAATTCCCCCGCGCCACCCGCCTTGTTGGAGGCCGAGGCCCGCGCGGCCTTGGGCGACATGCTGGTGCATTTCATGACCACACAGACCGGTGCCAGCAACGCCCGGGCCAAACGCGAACTGGGCTGGCAACCGCTGCCGGCGTCCTGGCGCGACGGTTTCACATCGCTTTACAGTTGACTCTGCGCCACCCGGCCATTGAACAGGAGACTACGCCATGAACGCCCACCTCAAACCCGAACACCTGGCTGCCCCTGAAACCGGCTCGCACGCCGGCATGAACCCTGGCTTCCACCCCGACGAGTGGGCTGCGCGCGTGCAGCTCGCCGCTTGTTACCGCATCTTCGCCATGCTCGGCTGGGTGGAGATGATCTACAACCACATCACCGTGCGCCTGCCCGACTCGGTGGCACAGGGCGCCGCTACCGCAGGGGCTTTGACGGGCCCGCACTTCCTGATCAACCCCTTTGGCCTGCACTACAGCGAGGTCACCGCCTCCAACCTGCTGAAGATCGACCTGGCCGGCAACAAGATTGCCACGCCCGGCCAGCGCGAAAGCCCTTGGCCGGTAAACCCGGCCGGCTTTACCGTGCACGCGGCCATCCACGCCGGCCTGCCCGACGCGCACTGCATCATGCACACCCACACCACATCGGGCGTGGCCGTGGCCTGCCTGGAAGGCGGCCTGCAGCAGACCAACTTTTACAGCGCCCAGTTGCACGACATGGTGGCCTACCACGACTTCGAAGGCATCACCATCCACGCCGAAGAAGGCCCGCGTCTGCTGAAAAGCATGGGCAACAAGCCGGCGGTGATTTTGCGCAACCACGGCCTGCTGGCGTGGGGGAAAACCCTGCCGCAGACCTTTGCTGTGCTCTGGACCCTGCAACGCGCTTGCGACGTTCAGATGGCCACTTTCAGCATGGCGGCGCAAGGCGGCAAGGCGATCCCGGTGCCCGAAGCGATTGCCGCCAAATGCACCCGCGACGCCCTGCAATACCCCGACAAAGGCGGCGGTGAAGACATGTTCAACGCCATGACGCGCCTGGTCGACAAAATCGATGCGGGTTACCGGCAGTGAATTGATTCGAATTGAAAATACCCAATTTGGGTATAAACGGTGAAGAAAACGCTTATTTCCTGTTTTATAAAAATCTTATAAAATAAATTGTTTTTATTTTAATCATTTAGAATACTATTTTAATAGCAATAAACACAATATATTCGTGACTTTAAATCTAAAAATTTCTATTGGATATATGTGAAATTAAATATTCATAAATCACAACCTTAGACACGTCCAATCCCCATGAACAAGATCTGCATTTACGGCGCCGGCGCCATCGGCAGCTGGATCGGCGCGGGCCTGGCGGGCGCGGGCGCGCAGGTCAGCGTGGTCGCGCGCGGGGCCACGCTGCACGCCATCCAGGCGCACGGCCTGCGCATCCGGCGCGGCGATGCCGTTGCGGCGCATCAAGTGGTGGCCAGTGCGCAGCCGGCCGAGCTGGGCGTGCAGGACGTAGTGGTCATCGCCGTCAAGGCCCCCGCGCTGGCCGACGTGGCCCGTCACATCGCGCCGCTCATCGGGCCCGCAACCATCGTGCTGCCGGCCATGAACGGTGTGCCGTGGTGGTTTCTTCAGGGTTTTGCCGGCGCGTTCGCGGGCACGCGGCTCACGGCGGTCGACCCCACTGGCGAGATTGAAGCCGCCATCGCCCCCGCCCACGTGGTCGGCTGCGTGGTGCATGCCAGTTCGTCTACGCCCGAGCCGGGGCTTGTGCACCACCATTTTGGCAACGGGCTCATCATCGGAGAGCCTTCAGGCCTGCTGAGCGAACGCGCTCTGGCACTGTGCGCGCTGCTGGCGCAGGCAGGTTTTAACGCCACGGTCTCGCAGCAGATCCAGAAAGACATCTGGTACAAGTTGTGGGGCAATATGTCGGTCAACCCGGTGAGCGCCTTCACAGGCGCCACCACCGACCTGATCATGGGCGACGAGCTGGTGCGCAACTTCGTCTCCAGCGTGATGCTGGAGGCCAAGGAAATCGGCGCGCGCCTGGGGCTGCCGATCGACCAGCAACCGGCTGACCGCCACGCCATCACGCTGAAACTCGGCGCCTTCAAAACCTCCATGTTGCAAGACGTGGAGGCGGGCCGCGCGGTGGAGCTTGACGGCATCGTGACCGTGGTGAAAGAGTTGGGGCAACTCACCGGCGTGCCGACGCCGTTTACCGACGCGCTCCTGGGCCTGGCGCGCCTGCATGCGCGGGGGCGGGGTTTGTATCCGCAAGCCGCGACGAGTTTGCAAACTTCCGTCAATTGACAAAAATCCGTTTTGGCTCCAAAATGGCCCTACATCCGTTTTGGAGCCAAAATGCCAAATTTATCCATCAAAGACGTGCCTGAAGCCTGGGCCGAAACGCTTCGCCAGCGCGCTGCCAGCCATCACCGGTCGCTGCAAGGCGAGTTGATGGCGATCATTGAGACAGCCGTCTTTGCGCCCAGCTCAGCGGATGCGCCAGACAGATTCGCGGCGAAAAGCAGCATCGTTGGGAACGGCCGCCTAGGTCACTCCGTCATGCGCCAAGGCTGGAAAACCATCGAACAGGTGGCAGATGAACTCAACGCCAAATACCCCGAGCCGGTACTTGGGCAACCGCTGGGGGTTGACATCATCCGTGAAGACCGCGACGCAAGATGAGCCAGCAGGCACGCGTTTTGTACTTGGCCGAGCCGTCTGCGCAGTACCTTGTGCGCCCGCCGGTGGTGGTTGATTGCAGTGTTGTCGCCGGCTTCATATTCCGGGAACCATCGATGGTGCAAGCTCGCGCCAAAATGGATGGGCGTGACCTGAAAGGCCCCTATCTGCTATCGATCGAGATTGCCAGCGTCGCCTTGAAAAAGCACAAACAGGGTTTTGTTGACATGTCCAGCGCGGGGATGGAGGCGTATCTGTCCCTGTCTGTTGAGCTCAGCCCGGTCAAACCAGAGCAAGTACTGGCCCTCGCCATCCGCTACGGCCTCTCGGCCTACGATGCCGCTTACCTCTGGCTGGCCGCCGAGCTCAAGTGCCCGCTGGCCACCTTTGACG
>JANNEZ010000492.1:0-9819 GCA_031379255.1 Rhodoferax sp.
GTATGTGGTGATGGGCATGCTCACCATCGCCAAGGGCTACCGCGAGGTGGTGTTGGCGCAGGCGCGCCACGAGTGGCTGCGGGAGTCGCCGGGCAAAGCGGAGTTGCTGGGCAGCCGGGCGCTGGTGATCGGTTTTGGCGCGATTGGGAAACTAGAGGCGCAGCGCCTGCTGGCCTTTGGTGTTGAGGTCACCGCGGCGCGCCGCATGGCAGCAAGCCGTGAGGCGGGTGGCTCGCTGGCCCAAGTGGCCGTGCTCGGCCCCGACCAGTGGCCAGCGCGGCTGGGCGAGTTCGACTGGATCATTCTGGCGGTGCCCGCGACGTCGCAAACCGCGCGGATGATTGGCGTCAAAGAATTGGCCGCCATGAAAAAAACCGCCACGCTGGTCAACGTGGCACGCGGCTCTGTGGTTGATCAAGATGCTCTGGCGGTAGCGCTGAAGAACCGCAGCATCGCCCACGCCTTCCTCGACGTGACCGAGCCTGAGCCCCTGCCGGCGGAGCACGTGCTTTGGACCCTGCCCAACGCCCATATCAGCATGCATCTCTCGGGCCGCGCGCAGACCCGGATGTTCGAGCGCTCGGCCGCACGGTTTCTGGAGAACCTTGAGCGGTACCGCCGGGGTGAGCCGCTGTCGCACCAGGTCGATCTGGCAGCAGGGTATTGAACGGCGCGGGTTGCGCGCCCTTCGGTTCGCCCCTCGTAGCGCCCGTCAGCGCACCAGCAACACCGGCACCTTGCAATGGGCCAAGACCTGGGTGGCGACCGAGCCCATCACCAGGTTGACCAGGGAGCCGTGACCGTGTGAGCCCATCACCAGCAGGTCAAACCGGTTGGCCTGGGCATACTCGGCGATGGTCTCGCCGATCGGGCCGGGTTTCCATTCGCTTTTGGCATTGATGCCGTGGCGCAGCAGGAACTTGACGGCGGGCGCCAGGGCCTTTTCGGCTTCTTCGGTGTGGTAATCGCTGACCACATGTTTGCCCACCGCGGTCGCTACGCGCGCTGGCAAGGCCATTCGGGCCGTGAACAAGGTGTAGCTGTGGCTGGGTGAAAACAGGTCATCGTGGGTGGTCAGGTAGGCGAGCATTTTCTTGGTGAATTTGCTTCCGTCAACGGCGAGCAGGATTTTCATGGGGGCTCCGGGTGGTTTCAAACATTCTCGGCAGAAACGCCGGCGGCACCTTGATGTGCGTCAAATTTCCAGCAGCAAATCGGGCTTGAACGCGGTCTGCTCGTTTTTGCGCGCGTAACCCATCGGGTTGGCCACAACACGGCAGGTGCCCAGGCGGTAGTCACTGGGTGCGTGCAAGTGGCCGTGCAGCCATACATCGGCCAGCGCCAGCAGCTCGTCCAGGTTGCTGCAAAACCCTGCGGTGCCGGGTGTCATGCCGTATCGCGGGTCGGCGCTCTTGAGGCTCGGCGCAAAGTGCGTGATGGCGACAGTTTTTCCCGCGAAGGGCACGGCCAGCGCGGCACGCAGCCATTCGATGCACTCGAGCCCCAGCGCACGCATTTGTTCGGCCAGAAACGGCTCCCCAAACCGCATGGCGCCGGCTTTCTTCAGGTAAAAATTGGCGGCACGAAAAGCTTTGTCGCGGGCTTTCAACTGCTCCTGCAGCGCGGTGGGTGAATCGCCGTTGGTGGGGCCCAGGGCGTCAAAATCGCTCCACAAGGTGGTGCCGACAAACCGGATTGGCTCGCACGGCCCGCCCATGATTTGCGAGAGGGTCAACACCTCGCGCTCGAGCCAGATCAGGCCCAGGCGCTCGCAGGCCTGGCGCAGGCGCGCATGGGTGGCGTCAAATTCCAGCAGATCGTATTCGTGGTTGCCCGGGATGTAGAGCACGGGAGTTGGCCAGCCGTGGCGGGGCGAAAAGCGGGCGAGGCCAAAATCATCGTCTCGAAGCTGCGAGTGGGCCTGGTAGGAGCCGACATCACCGGCCAGCACCAGCAGGTCGGCGCCGGGCGCGGGTGTCGGCACGTAATGCGGGTGAACCTCCAGGTGAAGGTCAGACAGCAGCTGAAGCTTCAGAGCTTGACCCCGGCGCCTTTGACAATGGGCGCCAGCACGCCGACCTGTGCGCGCACATACGCGGAGAAACCCTCTGGGCTGGCCGGTGCCGAGGTGATGCCCAGGTCCAGCATGCGTTTTTTGACATCGGCCTGGGCCAGGATTTCATTGCAGGCCGCATTCAGGCGCGCCACCACGGCGGCAGGCATTTTTGCAGGACCGGAGAGGCCAAAGAAGTTGTCGAGCACGAGTTAGCTGTAACCGAACTCGACCACACTGGGCACCTCGGGCAGGAGCGGTGTGCGCCCTGCCGAGGTGACCGCCAGCGGCACGATCTGGCCGCTTTTGAAATACGGCACAAACGCCGTGACGACATCGATGCCGACGGGAATCACGCCGGCGATAAGGTCGGTGGTCATCGGCGCCCCACCCCGGTACGGCACGTGTTGCAGGTTGACGCCCATGGTTTTCTTCATCAGCTCGCCGTAAATGTGGCCGATGGACGCCGGGCCGCCGGAGCCGAAATTGAGCTGGCCCGCCTTGCGCGCCTGCGCTTCGAGGTCTGGCAAAGTCTTGATCGGGGACTGCGGGTTGGCCATCACCACGCAGGGTGCGCTGCCAATGAGCGCAATGTGGGTGAACCCGTCAACCGGGTCATACGGCTGCTTTTCCAGCGCGAACGGGCCCAGGGAGATCGGCGTGGAGTTGCTCAGCATCAGGGTGTAGCCGTCGGACGCGGCCTGGGTGACCGCCAGGCCGCCCACACTGCCACCGGCACCGGGGCGGTTTTCCACCACCACGCTTTGCCCGAGTTTGCGCGAAAGTTGCTCGGCCATCACCCGCGCCACGATGTCGCTGGCGCCACCGGCAGCGAAGGTGACGACGATCCGGATCGGTTTTTCAGGCCATTCGGCGAAGGCCGGCAGTGCGATGCTGGCAGCCCCGGCTGCGAGTGTTTTGAGCGTGGTGCGGCGGTTGGGGTGGTGCGTCATTCAAAAACTCCAAGAACTACGTATGGGGAATGCTCATTCTGCCAGTGTCGACAAAAACTGCTGCAGCTCCGGCGTTTTTGGGCTGCCAAAAATATCGGCGGGCGGCCCCATCTCATGCACCCGGCCCTGGTGCATGAAAATCACGCGGTCGCTGACGCGGCGGGCGAAACTCATCTCATGCGTCACCATCAGCAGGGTCATGCCATCGTGCGCCAGGCTCTCCACGACCTTCAACACCTCGCCCACCAGCTCCGGATCCAGCGCCGAAGTGATCTCGTCACACAACAAAACGGCCGGCTCCATCGCCAGGGCCCGCGCGATCGCCACACGTTGCTGCTGGCCGCCCGAGAGCTCGTCCGGCCAGGCATCGAACTTTTCCGCCAAGCCAACACGTTCCAGCAACTTGCGCGTCTGCGCTTCGCCGGTTTGCGCGCCTTGCTGCTTGACGAGCCTTGGCGCGAGCATGATGTTTTTGCCCACGGTCAAATGCGGGAACAGGTTGAAACTCTGGAAAATCATGCCAACCGCCTGGCGCAGCTCCCGCATCGCATCGGGATTGCCGTGCAACAGCGGTTTGCCGCTGACGCTCAGGCTTCCGGACTCGAAACTCTCCAGCCCGTTGATGCAGCGAAGCAAGGTGCTTTTGCCCGAGCCGCTCTTGCCGATGATGGCGATGACTTCGCCAGCGCGCACTTGCAGGTCGATGCCCTTGAGCACCTCGTTGTTGCCAAAAGACTTGCGCAATTGCTTGATTTCAACGATGGTCTGCATGCTGGTTCTTTCAGGCGCGGAAATTCAGGCGCGGGCGCCAACCTTGCGTTCCAGGTGTTTGGCGTAAAGGCTGATCGGGAAACAAAGGGCGAAATAAAGCAGCGCGACGCAGCTGTACACCACAAACGGCTTGAAAGTGGCGTTGGTGATCATGGTGCCGGCCTTGGTGAGTTCAATAAACCCGATCACCGACGCCAGCGCAGTGCCCTTGACGACCTGCACCAGAAAACCGACGGTCGGCGGAATGGCAATTTTGAAGGCCTGAGGCAGCACGATGTAACGCAATTGTTCGCCAAAATTGAGCGCCAGGCTGCTGGCTGCTTCCCATTGGCCTTTGGGAATGGCCGCGACACATCCGCGCCAGATTTCAGTCAAGAAGGCGCTGGTGTACAAGGTCAGCGCAAACGCCGCCGCCGCCCAGGCCGAGGTCTTCACGCCAAACAGCGCAATGCCGAAATAGGCGAGGAAAAGCTGCATCAACAAAGGAGTGCCTTGAAAAACCTGGACGTACGCGCCAACCAGCGTTTCCATGCCGCGCCATTTCGAAAGCCGGGCGACCAGTAAAACGCCACCCACCACGCCGCCGCCAATGAAAGCCACCAAAGACAGCGCCACCGTCCAGCGCGCTGCGTCCAGCAGGTTGCGAAAAATGTCCCAGAGGGAAAACTCAACCATAGTCAGCGGCCGAAGATGAATTTGGGGCCGAGCCAGTTCAGCAGCCGGCGCGTGGCCATGGCCAGCAGCAGATAAATCACCGTCGCGATGATGTAGGCCTCAAACGCGCGGAAGTTGCGGCTTTGAATGAGGTTGGCCGCGTAACTCAGCTCTTCGGTGGAGATCTGCCCGCACACGGCGGAGCCGAGCATCACGATGATGATCTGGCTCACCAGCGCGGGCCAGACCTTCTTCAAGGCGGGCGGCAAGGTGACGTGCAGGAACACCTGGCGGGCGTTGAGGGCGAGGCTCATGCCGGCTTCAGTTTGGCCCTTGGGCGTGGCGTCGATGCCGGCCCGGATGATCTCCGTGGCGTAGGCGCTCAGGTTGATCACCATGGCGAGGATTGACGCCACTTCGGGCGACAGTCGAACGCCGGCTGCGGGCAAGCCGAAGTAGACAAAAAAGAGCTGCACGATGAAGGGTGTGTTGCGGATCAGCTCCACATAGGCGCCCACGCACCATCGCAAGGCCGCGCCGCCATAGGTGCGCGACCAGGCGAAGGCGATGCCTGCCGTGACCCCGAAAAGCGCAGACAGGCCGGTCAAGCCAATCGTCCACAACACGCCTTTGGCCAGAAGTGGCCACTGGGCCAAAACGGCCAGAAAATCAAGCTGGATCAGCACCGGCCAGACCGTTCAGGCGTGTTGGGGGTCAACCGCCTTAATTCGGCAAATCGCCTGCGGAGCGGCCCAGCCATTTGTTGGCCATCTTGTCGATGTCGCCGCTCTTTTTGGCGTCGGCGATGATTTCGTTGACCTTCAGGCGCAGTTTGTCTTCGCCTTTGCCAACGCCAATGAAGTTCGGCGAATCTTTGAGCAGCAACTTGTACTCGGTGGCGAGTTGCGGGTTTTTGGCCATCATGTTGCCCGCCACTGAAGCACCGGTGGCGACCAACTGCACCTGGCCGGACACAAAGGATGACACCGTTGCGTTGTTGTCTTCAAATCGTTTGATGTCAGTGCCTGCGGGCGCCATTTTTGTCAACTCCTGGTCTTCGATGGCGCCGCGTGTGACGCCGATACTCTTGCCCGCGAGGTCGGAGAAACTTTTGATACTCAGGCTTTTGGCGGCAAACACGGCCTGGAAAAATGGCGAATAGGCCGCCGTGAAATCGATCACGGCCAGGCGTTCGGCATTTTTGCCCAGGGTGGAAATCACCAGATCGGCTTTTTTGGTTTGCAAATAGGGAATGCGGTTGGCGCTGGTGACCGCAGCGAGTTCGATGGCCACGCCCAGCTTGGCCGCGATGTAGTTGGCCATGTCGATGTCCAGGCCCTGGGGCTTCAAGTCAGTGCCAACAAAACCGTAGGGTGGAAAATCAGTCGGAATGGCGATGGTGATTTTTTTGGCCTTCATCACGTCGTCCAGCGCGTTTTGCGCGGTTGCCGTGGTGGCAAGGGCCAAAGTGGCGCTCAGGGCCATGGCAAATTGTGTGAACAAGCGGCGCTGAATGGATTTCACGGAAGCTCCTCAGGGTGAAAGGTGGACGACAGTTGGTGGGCAACATTATGTCGGCTGAAACACACGGGCCGCGATACTTTGGAGCGTTTGTCGGAGCCACCGGTGCGCCGGGTCACTTTCTTTGCGGTTGTGCCACAGCGCATCCACATGAACGGCAGGCACGGCGAACGGCAACTCTTGCAGCACCAGCGCATCGTTGATGCCAGTCACGCTGACAAAATGGCGTGGCAATACCGTGAGTACATTGGAATTGGCGACCACCCGGCCTGCCGTGAAAAACTGGTTCACCGTGAGCACGACGCGACGCTTGCGGCCAAGGGAAGCCAAGGACTCATCGATAAAACCAAACGGCCGGCCGGAAAAACTCACCAACAGGTGCCTGGCGGCGCAGTAATCGTCCAGCGAGATCGGGCGTGCTGCCAGCGGGTGGCCTTTTCGCATCACACACACGTAATGGCCTTCGTAGAGACGCAAATGATCGAAATTCACCCCTTTGCCGACCTGCGCCTGTGCGCTCAAGCTTGCCAAGGTGGCGGGGAAAAAGCCCAGTGCCATGTCGGCCTCGCCCTCTTCAAGCAATCTTCGTGGGTCACGAGTTGTGAGTGGGCGCACACGTACAGAAATTCCCGGGGCTTCCGTTTCCAACACATTCACCAAAGGCGGGATCAACTCCGCCGCCGTGGCGTCGGCCATGGCAAGAACGAAAGTCGACGTGTCCGTGGCCACTGAAAAGTCGCGCGGTGTGAGTGTGTCCTGCAAGGACCGCAAGGCGTCGCGCACGGCTGGCCAGAGCTCCAGTGCAAACGCTGTGGGCTCGAGTCCCTGGCCGCTGCGTTTGAGCAAATCGTCTCCCAGGGTCTCACGCAAGCGGCGCAAGGCATTGCTCACGGCCGGTTGCGAGAGCGACAGGTTGCGCGCCGCCTTGGTCAGGCTGCGCTCCTTCATCACCTCGTCAAATACCCGCAACAAATTGAGATCCAGAGTTCTGAAATTCATAATGGACTGACAAATTGATCAGAATCAGCAGTTAATTTATCACCATTATGAATAAATGTCATCACTAATATAAAGTTGAACAATATAAGTATTAACCCTAATATATACCCACTCTCCCGGAAAACCTGTCGGGAGTGAACATGAAAGGGATTTCACCATGACCAGTTTTGTCCACACCGATTACCCCACCGAGCATCCCGGCGTGGTCCGGGCCGAAGCGCTTTACGTCCGGGGCCAAGCCGTCGCAATGTCAACCGCCGCAGGATGGAGAAAGCTCAAAATTAGCATGGGATCAGGGCGCGGTTTGACCACCCTGGTGTTGGCCGCTGTTGTGGCCAGCCTGGTTCTTGTGGCGGACTATTTGGTTGACACCTGGGCCGAGGAGCATCTCTTTGCGGCCTGGGTTGCCTTGTGGACGTTGGTCTTTGCGACCCTGGCCGTTTTTGCGCCGCTCGCCAAAGGCCTGATCGACAACGTTGGGAAAGAGTACGCCGCCTGGCGCAAAAATATCGAAGCTGCACGCAGCGAAGCGGCGTTTCTGGAGGTGGCGCAACGCGACCCACGCATGATGGCCGAGTTGCGCGCAGCCATCCTGCGCCACGAAGCGGCCCAGATTGAGTTATTTGGCGCCGTTGAGCCCAACGAAGCGCTGGAGCGGGTGATGAACTCTCTGCCGCCAGGCAAACGGTATTTGCGCTACGTTTAAGCCCAATCTTGCTGTTGAAAAGCCACGCACTGCGTGGCTTTTTTGTCTTGGACGAGCTGCAGGCCGCTGCAATACGCTAGCATTTAAATAGCAATAAATTCAATTTCCACGTGACTCTACGGCCAATTTTTCTCAAAAAATTCAATAATCCGGCAAATTGGACAGATTTGTTAATATGGATGTTAATTTTTACGCCAAATGGATGGCGTTTTATAGCGGCTCGGCTTTAGTTGGAAACTGCAGGGTCTGGCCTGTGCACATGTGTACCATGTGACTTTTGACTCTTTTTTCCGAAGGAAACGCCGATGGCCGGACTCTGGTTTGAACAGTTCAGTGTGGGGCAAGCTTTTGAGCATGAAATCCGCCGCACCGTGCTGGAGAGCGACAACATGTGGTTCAGCAACGCCACCTGCAACCCGGCGGCGCTGCATATCGATGCCGAGTATTGCAAAGGCACGGAGTTTGGCAAACCCATCGTCAACAGCATCTTCACGGTGGGTTTGGTGATCGGGCTTTCGGTACAGGAGACCACGCTGGGCACCACCATTGCCAACCTCGGCATGAGCGATGTGCGATTTCCGGCCCCGGTGTTTGCGGGCGATACCATCCGCTCGCGCACCACGGTGAAGGAAATCCGCGCCAGCAAATCGCGGCCCAATGCCGGCATCGTCACGTTTTTGCACCAGGGCCTGAACCAGCGCGGCGAAGAAGTCTGCACCTGCACGCGCCAAGCGCTGATGTTGAGGAAACCTGTCCCATGAAGTTGCGATCCATGCTTTTCGTGCCGGCAGACAACGAGCGCAAACTGGCCAAGGGCCTGGGCAGCCCGGCGGACGCCTTGATCCTCGATCTGGAAGACGCCGTGGCGCCCAGCCGCAAATTCGGCGCGCGCCAGACGGCGGCCGACTTCATCACGGCCCATGCGGCTACCATGAACGCGCGCCTGTTTGTGCGCATCAACCCGTTTGATTCCGGCCTGTCCATGGGTGACCTGGCGGCCGTGGTGGTGCCTGGCCTGGCCGGGATCATGCTGCCCAAAATCAACAGCGCGGCCGACCTGGTGCGCCTGGGCCATTGCCTGGACGCGCTGGAGGCCCGGACCGGCATCGAGCCCGGCCACATCGCCATGCTGCCGGTGGCCACCGAAACCGCGCAGGTCATGTTAAACATGAACAGTTTCGCCAGTCTGTCGCCCATTGCCCGGCTGGCGGCAGTCACCTGGGGCGCAGAAGATTTGTCCACCGCCATCGGCGCATTGTCCAACCGCGACGAGGATGGCCGGTATTCGCCGCTGTATGACCTTGCCGCGTCAATGTGCCTGTGCGCCGCTGCCGCAGCCAACGTGCCCGCCATTGACACGGTGCATGTCGATTTCCGCGACGCGGCGGGGCTCAAGGCTGCCTGCGCGGTGTCGCGCCGGCGCGGTTTCAAGGGCCGCATGGCGATCCACCCGGACCAGGTCGCCCCCATCAACGAGGCCTACACGCCCTCGGCGGCAGACCTTGCGCACGCGCAGCGCATCGTCGACGCCTTCGCCGCTGCGCCCGACGCGGGCGCCCTGAGCATTGACGGCGCGATGGTGGACATGCCGCATTTGATCCAGGCGCGGCGCACGCTGGCGTCTGCCACCTGACCCGCAACACGCCAAACGGAACAAGCCCATGGACTTTTCAATCAGCGACGACCACCGAACCGATGCCCCATATGCAAGCCGGCGTGGGCATCGTCAACGAGTCGCCCCTTGGCATTGGCGTGAACCGCAACACCGACGCGGCGATTGAAAACCCGGCAAGATGCTGTTCGCGCTGCCCGGCAGGGGCTCAGGGCACCACGGCGAGAAAAAGGAAGGTGGCAAAAAGCACCAGGTGCACGGCACCTTGCAGCACCGTCGCGCGGCCACTGGCCAGGGTGGTGGTGCTGATCAGGAAAGTCAGCGCCAGCAAGGCGGTTTCCTTGGGCGCCAGGCCAAGCTCAAGTGGCAGGTCAATCACCAGCGATACGGCGGCTACTGCCGGAATGGTCAGCCCAATAGTGGCCAGCGCGGATCCCAAGGCCAGGTTCAAACTGGTTTGCATGCGGTTGAGCAGGGCCGCGCGCACCGCCGCCCAGGTTTCTGGCAGCAGCACCAAAAGTGCGATGGCAACCCCTACCACGGCAGCCGG
>JANNEZ010000519.1:0-9299 GCA_031379255.1 Rhodoferax sp.
CGACGACACCACGGGCGAGGCCATCTGCGCTTTCGTGGTGTTGAAGCGCTCACGCCCCACGGGCGACGAAGCCAAGAAGATCGCCACCGAACTGCGCAACTGGGTGGCCAAGGAAATCGGGCCCATCGCCAAGCCCAAGGACATCCGGTTTGCAGAAAACCTTCCCAAGACGCGTTCTGGCAAGATCATGCGCCGCCTGTTGCGCTCGATCGCCAAGGGCGAGGCGGTGACGCAGGACACTTCGACGCTGGAGAACCCGGCCATCTTGGACCAGCTGGGCCAGGCATATTGATTGAAAAAATGACCAAAAAATAGTCTATTTTGATTCGAAAAATATAGCAGATAATTTAATGTTTTTGTGACTTCATGGTCATAAAAAATCCCGCACTAGGCGGGATTTTTTTTATTTCAGGGCCAGTCCTATTTGATCGACATCACCCAAGCCGCCAGTTTCTTGGCTTCAGCCTCATTCACCTGCGCGTTGGCGGGCATGGGCACGGCGCCCCAGGTGCCGGAGCCGCCCTTCATGATTTTGCCGGCGAGTTTGTCGACCGCGCCTTTGTCGGCGGCGTATTTGGCGGCGACTTCCTTGTAGCTCGGCCCCACCAGTTTTTTATCAGCGGCGTGGCAGGCCATGCAATTTTTCGAGCTGGCCAAAGCCTGGTCGGCGAAAGCGGGAGCGGCAAGGCTCATGGTTGCAAAAACCGCAGCCGATGCGGAGAATTTGGCAAACTGGGCGATGGAGCTGGATTTCATTTTTTTCCTCAAAAAGGGGCCACAGAAATGCGCGGCCTTCAGTTACAGTGTTTAAACGGTATTGTAGTGAAAGCGGTTGACCTTAAAGCCCACCCAAGTTGGGTAAACGGCCGGTAAACCGCCGCTGGTTTGTGACAAATTACGGAGTTTGATATGTACGCAGTTGGATTGGGCCTGCTTTTGCTGGCACTGAAATACCTTGAAATCGGCCCGGTGGCGAACTGGTCGTGGTGGCTGTGTCTGGCGCCGTTCGCGGTGGCCTTGGTGTGGTGGCAGTGGTCAGACTCCACCGGTTACACCAAAAAGAAGGCCATGGAGCGCGAAGACGCCCGAAAACAGGCGCGTATTGACAAACAAAAGCTCGACATCGGCACCTTGCGCCCGAAAAACAAGCGCTAAGTTGCCAACCCAGCGGGCCCTCAATACAGGTCCAGCACCGCGCCCTTGCTCGCAGTGGACGCATTGAAGGCGAACTTCGCCTGCACGCCGCGGGTGTAACGCGGTTTGGGCGCCACCCAGCCCACTTGGCGCCGCGCGATTTCCTCCTCGCTCACATTGAGTTGCAGCAGCAGCTTGACGGAGTCAATCGTCACCGAATCCCCTTCCTGGATGAAGGCGATCAAGCCGCCCACCGCCGCTTCCGGCGCCACGTGGCCGACCACCATGCCCCAGGTGCCGCCCGAAAAACGGCCATCGGTGATGAGGCCGACGGTTTCGCCCAGGCCCGCGCCGATCAGCGCCCCGGTGGGGGCCAGCATCTCAGGCATGCCCGGGCCGCCTTTGGGGCCCAAATAACGCAGCACCATCACGTCGCCGGCGACGATTTTGCCGGCCAGAATCGCCGCCAGGCCCGATTGCTCGTCGTCAAACACACGCGCCGGGCCGGTCATCACGGGTTTTTTCAGGCCAGTGATTTTCGCCACGCAGCCCTCGGGCGACAGATTGCCCTTGAGGATGGCCAGGTGGCCTTGTTTGTACATCGGATTGCTCACGGAGCGGATCACGTCTTGGTCCGCGCGTGGCACGTCCGGCAGGTCTTTGAGCACCTCGGCAATCGTCTGGCCGGTGATGGTCAGGCAGTCGCCATGCAACAGGCCGGCTGCCAGCAGTGTTTTCATCACCTGGGGAATGCCACCGGCCTTGTGCAAATCGACAGCGAGGTATTTGCCCGACGGTTTCAGGTCGCACAACACCGGCGTTTTCACGCGAACGCGCTCGAAGTCGTCAATCGTCCACTCCACACCCGCCGCGTGGGCGATGGCCAAAAAGTGCAGCACCGCGTTGGTGGAGCCGCCGGTGGCCATGATCACCGCCACAGCATTCTCCAGCGCCTTTTTGGTCACGATGTCGCGCGGCTTGATGTCTTTCTTGATGGCTTCGATCAACACTTTGGCCGACTCTTTGGCCGAGTTCATTTTCTCGTCGTGCGGGTTCGCCATGGTGGACGAGTAGGGCAACGAGAGGCCCAGCGCCTCGAACGACGACGACATGGTGTTGGCCGTGTACATGCCGCCGCAGGAGCCGGTGCCCGGAACGGCGCGGCGCTCGATCTGCAGCAGGTCTTCATCGCTCATGTTGCCGGCCGCGTTTTGGCCGACGGCTTCAAACACGCTGACGATGTTGATGTCTTTGCCCTGGTAACTGCCCGGCAGGATGGTGCCGCCGTAGACGTAGATGGCCGGCACGTTGGCGCGCAACATGCCCATCATGCCGCCGGGCATGTTTTTGTCGCAGCCGCCGACCACCAGCACGCCGTCCATCCACTGGCCCTGCACGCAGGTTTCGATGCAGTCTGAAATCACTTCGCGCGAGACCAGCGAATATTTCATGCCCTCGGTGCCCATCGCCATGCCGTCGGAGATGGTGGGCGTGCCAAAAATCTGCGCGTTGCCGCCCGCTTCCTCAATGCCCGCCACCGCTGCGTCGGCCAGTTTTTGCAAACCGGAGTTGCACGGCGTGATGGTGCTGTGCCCGTTGGCCACACCCACCATCGGCTTCTTGAAGTCGCTGGCCTCGTAACCCATGGCGTAATACATCGAGCGGTTGGGCGCGCGCGATTTGCCTTCGGTGATATTCTTGCTGCGGGGATTCAGGATGATGGGGTGGGTGGCCATGGTGCGGGGTGCGTGGGTGTAAAACCATGAGTTTAATCCGTGCGGCTGCTCAAGGCCGCCGCTTGGCGCGGATGTCTGTAGTAGAGTTTGCGTGAACCCCTCCAAGGAAACTTCATGGCCGACATTTCGTGGTTGCTGTTCACTGTGGCGTCTCTGGTGCTGATCGTCACGCCGGGCCAGGACATGGTGCTGGTCATGTCCCGCTCGATCGCGCAGGGCGCCGCCGCCGGTGTGGTCACGGCCGCGGGGGTAAGCGTTGGCCTGGTCGGCCACACCATCCTGGCTACGCTGGGCTTGGGGGCGATCCTGCGCGCATCTGACTTTCTGTTCCTCGCGCTCAAGCTGGTGGGCGCGGCCTACCTTGTCTACCTTGGCATTGGCTTGCTGCGCACCAAATCCGGCGCATTGCCAGTTGAGGCATCGACCCTGCGTTCCAGCTCGCAGTTGTTCCGCGACGGCGCCTTGTCGAACCTGGCCAACCCGAAGATCGCCATCTTCTATTTCGCATTCCTGCCGCAGTTTGTGCCTCCAGGCGCAGCAAACCCGACGCTGGCCGTGTTTGTGCTCGGGCTGCTCTTCGCGGCGCTGACGTTTCTTGTCAAAGGACCTGTGGGGTATTTTGCCGGCCTGTTGTCAGGCTGGTTGCGCGTCCGCCCTGGCGCGCTGGTGTGGCTATACCGATCCAGCGGGGCGGTGCTTGTGGCGCTGGGTTTGAAGCTGGCTTTTGAGCGGCGGGGGTGATGCCCGCCCGGCGCCTCGGGTCGGCGGCTGTCCATTGCCAGAGGTAGATGTATCTGGCGCCATTTGAATCCACCGGGACAATCAAACCAAGTTTGAGTTCAATTTGAATTTGTGAGTTTTATTGAACAAATCCAGGCAGGCTAATCGAATTGGCATCGTCTTAAATTCGGCATTGAGCCGGTCATAGCTGACCGTAGTGCTTGAAAAACATAGAAAACCAACTGCAGGGGAATCTTGCTTAATGACATGCGTAAATTGGGCGATGTCGCTCAATTTCACGTCGTCGAATCGCTTGACCGCGCCGCTAAGATTGACATGGAAACCTTCAGGCATTGTGGTGTGGTCGAATGGTATCCAGTGCGGGCCAATCTTGCACTCCAGCTTCCACAGAATTGGAATCAAGGCATTTTTGCCCTTGTTGCCAGCCACCAGGTTCAAGATCAGGCAAACAAAGGGGCGTCCGTCAGGCTCTGCAACAGTTATCGGCGTGAGTCGAGTAAGAATGGCAGTCATGCGGGCGTGTGATCGAAGTTCGTTTGCGATATCAATCACACCTCGAATGCCGCCAAGCAAAGCAATTGCCAAAGTGAATAGAGCCAGCCAATTTGCTTCAATGAAATCTTGCATTTTTTGATTTTCCTGCTGAAGCTATTCCAAAACACTCTGCAAACAAGCCAGCACTTCCCGAATGACGATGTCCGGCACGCGTTCAACTAGGGTGGCTCTGCGCGACGCCCAGTCGAGCGATTTGATCTGGTGCGCATGAACCTGGCCATCCGTTCGCAGACCGAGCCCCATCAATGAGATCAAAAACCCGGCGCTTCGCGCATGCTCTGCAAGCCCGCCTGAAACCGGGCAGACCATGGCCAGTTTGAAACGTGCATTGAACGCTTTGGGTGACACCACCAGGCAAAAGTGATTGCCTTTCATTTCACGCCCGCTGGCCGGGTCAAACTGCAGATGCAGGATGTCGCCGCGCTCAGGTGTCACAGTTCGGCCCCGGCGCTTCCCAACTCGTCCCAGCCCTCAGCGCGGCACAGGCCCTTGGGTGTGGCTTTGAGCAGATCGGCCAAATTGCGGCGCGCCCGCTCGGGCCGGACTTTCAGTTCGTCGCCAATGATCTCAATGGCCAGCTTGGAACCCGCGTCCAGGTGGTTCTGCTCGACGTAGGAGAGTGGCAGGGTCATGATGAAGGAGCCGCCGGAGCGGCGCAGGGAGGCGTGCAACATGAATAGCTCCAATTGTTTTACTTGAGTATAACAATACTGACTCTATCCGTAGTGGTTGCCAGCAAGGCATTCTTGCCATTCATTCAAACCGGCGTTTCGTTCGCCACTTGCAAAAACGGGTTGACGATGCGCACGGCACCCACAAGTTGCCCATGCTGCATGTCTTCTGAATACAGAATCTGGCACTGGGCGGCCTGGGCAGCGGCGATGACCAGGCTGTTGTAAAACGAAAATCCGCTTTCGCTTCGAATCAAGAGCGCTGCCTCCAGCAGTTCAGAGCTGGGCGCAACGTGGTTCATGGGTTGCAACACCAGCTTGACGTAGGCCAGGATGCGTTCGCGGGGCAAGCTAAGGCGCTGGTTTTTGCACGCCACATTGCAAAACTCCTGCACCACCTGGTAACTCACCACGCCCTGGCGGGTGTTCAGCGCCTGTGCGATCAGGTCTTTGGCGCGGGATTGTTTTTGCGCTGCCGATGAGTCAAAACAATACACCAGCACGTTGGTGTCGAAAAACGCCCGCAGAGCTTGGGTCTCAAAACCACTCATGCTGGGCCGTCGACCGTGTCACCGTCCAGCCGCCGCAGGATGCGCAATTCACGCTCATTGAACTCTTCGCGCAAGGGGAGTTTTGCCGCATCGGGCGTGAACCGGTGCGCCGACGGCACGAAGGCCTGGCCCGCCATGGGTGCCGTGAGCTCGTCCAGCATCGCGCGGGTTTGCGCCAGTCTTAGCCCGTTCAAGTCTTCGTTGGTGTAGCTGGCCAGCCATTTCCTGAACTCATCGTTGAGCGTGGTGCCCCGCAGACGCGCCAAAGCCCGCGCTTGCTCGATGAGCTGGTCTTCGGCGCTTAAGGTCACATTTTTCATGTTTTCAGTGTACACTAAATTTTTTCGTGTGCAATTTAAATCGAGTCTTTAAAGGTTCGTAGCCGCGCCGACGGCCCGTGCGTACTCCAGTGTGTACTCCAGTTACCTTGCAATGATTCTCTCTTGCTGCACGGTTTCCCGTGAGGAGGGAGGCATTCATAGCGTCTGGTCACATGGCCCTATGCGTCGCCCTGAAAATCCGGGAGACTCCCCACTCCGAGAAGATGGAGCCATGGGCAACAAATCGAACCGTTTTTGTCCCGAAGTGCGCGAATGCGCCGTGTCTGACTTCTCCAAAACAGCCTGTCAGCCACGTTTATGGTCTTTCACAAACGTGGTGGCGCTGTCATCGGGGTAGCCCCTTCAAACAGGGCTGCCACATCAGCGACCTCCCGAAACATATGCTCCCGAAAAAGCCGGACACGTTTAGCGCGTCGAAGATCCTGGTGGTAGAGCAACCACAATCCCAGGTCGTGCTGTTTCTCGGGGGGGCAAAATCGCACCAGCGACGGGTCGCTGTCACCCATGAAGCAAGGCAGATAGGCAAGCCCCGCCCCCTGCCTCAGCGCAGCCACTGTCAGCAACGTATCGTCGACAAAAAGATTGTGATCATGTTCGGGGCAAGCTTCCTTGGTCCACGACATGTGAAATCCACAACACTCGATCCCCAACCATTTCTTCTTGGCCGAACCCGCCCGCACCTCCGCGCAATAGTCGCGCGCGCCATAAACTGCCGAGGCCACGGTTGCCAACCGGGTGCCGATCAGCGTGTCCGTGGGCGAGTTGGTCAGCCGAATGGCGATATCAGCGTCGCGCTCGGCCAAGCGGACAAACTTGTTGGACACTTGGACGTGCAACTCAATATCGGGGTAATTCGCGCTGAAGCGCGTGAACATGGGCATCAGGATGCTCGAAGCCATGTTGTTGATTGCGGTCACTTTCAACTCGCCTGAAACGCCACTTTCCTGCCCTCCCAAAGCCCCCTCAAACTCCAGGATCTGGATTTCGATCCTGGTGGCCGAGAGCCTCAATTCCTCTCCAGCCTCGGTCAATTCATAGCCCGATGTCTTGCGCTCAAGCAGCGGCGTGGCCAAACTTTCTTCAAGCGCCCGCAGGCGCCGGGAAACCGTTGAATGCTGAACCGCCAACCGTTTCGCTGCGCCGCTGATTGAGCCTTCTCGCGCGACAGCCAGGAATATTCTCAGATCGTCCCATTGCATCGTGATGTCCCTGCCATGTGCAAATTTGCATTTCCAAAGCCGATTTTTGGCCAATTGACCGAATTATGGGCGTCAAGCATCCTAGATACACAACCACAGCCTACAACCCAGGAGAACGACATGACAAGCGCTCAAAAAGTATTCGACCCGATTGCATTCAAGGAAACAACCTGCGCGCAGTGGGATGGTGCCGCAGATGCCTGGAACCGGTGGTCGCCGTTATTGAACCGCTGGCTTGGCCCTGCGACCGAAATGATGCTCGATATGACCCATGTCCAAACCGGCAGCCGGGTGCTGGATGTGGCCGCTGGCGCAGGGGGGCAAACGATGGCCGCCGCCAGCCGTGTCGGGCCGACAGGCTACGTCCTTGCGACCGATCTTTCTCCCGCCATTTTGCGACATGCCGCCGCAAATGCCCGGTTGGCAGGGTTTGGCCACGTCGAAACCATCGTGATGGACGGCGAAAAACTGGCCGAGATCAAGGCCACACCATTTGATGCTGTCATTTCCCGCGTCGGCCTGATCTATTTTCCGGACCAGCACAAGGCGCTCACCAGTATGCGGGATCAGTTGCGTGAGGGTGGATGGGTGGGCGCCATTACCTATGCAAGCGCCGCTTTGAATGGGTTTTTCTCAATCCCCGTGGGCATCATTCGCCGCCGTGCCGCACTGCCTGCGCCGCTTCCCGGGCAGCCAGGGCCCTTCAGCCTGGGTGATCCGGATGTACTGGCGCGGCGGCTGACGGACGCAGGGTTCAAGGAGATCCGCATCGAGCGTGTCATTGCCCCGGTTCGCCTGGACTCCGCCCTCGATTGCCTTCAGTTTGAGCAAGAGTCATTTGGTGCCCTGCATCAGATGCTCAGCGGACTCTCGGAAGCCGAAAAGGACGACGCCTGGGCAGAAATCGAAGAGGCCCTTGGTGAGTTTGAGCGCGATGGCAGGTTCGAGGGCCCGTGCGAGATGCTCGTGGCCGCAGCGACTAAATAACATTCAGGCGATCGTGCCTGAGCCATCACCCAATGATGTTTTAAAAGGAGAAAAACCGTGCCCAAAATCGCTGTAATTCAAGAACCTCCGGTCTATCTGAGTTTGGGTAAATCGATGGACAGGGCGGTCGACCTGATTGCAAATGCTGCGGGGCAGGGGTGCGAACTGATTGTGTTTCCAGAAGCCTGGCTTGCGGGTTACCCCACCTTCGTCTGGCGCCTTGCACCGGGCGCCGGAATGGCAAAAACCGATGAGCTGTACGCGCGTTTGTTCGCCAACTCGGTCGACCGCAGCAAAGAGGGGCTCAGGCCCTTGCAGGAGGCCGCAAAAGAGCATGCTGTTGTCATTGTGATGGGTTACCAGGAGGTGGACAGCTTGGGAAGCGGCAGCACGATCTTCAACAGCTGCGCGATTATTGATGCGGACGGTCGACTGGCCAACAACCATCGCAAGTTGATGCCCACCAATCCGGAGAGGATGGTTTGGGGTTTTGGCGACGGCTCGGGCCTGAACGTCGTTGACACCGCGGTGGGCAGGATCGGCACGCTGATTTGCTGGGAAAACTACATGCCGTTGGCGCGCTACGCCCTGTATGCCCAAAACATCGAAATCTATGTGGCCCCGACTTGGGACAGCGGTCCCATTTGGCAGGCGACCATGCAGCATATCGCACGCGAAGGCGGCTGCTGGGTCATCGGATGTGCAACGTCGCTGGAAGCCTCTGACATTCCCAACGACGTTCCCCATCGGGATGAGTTATTCCCGAATAAAGACGAATGGGTGAATCCCGGCGATGCGGTGGTTTACAAACCATTTGGCGGCATTGTGGCCGGCCCCATGCATCGGGAAAAAGGGCTTCTCATTGCAGAACTGGACGTCGCGGCTGTTCAGGCGTCACGCCGGAAGTTCGATGTGAGCGGGCATTACGCTCGACCCGATGTCTTCAAACTGAACGTGAATCGCACCGCGATGCGACCCGTTGATTTCACGAATTAGGGCCATCAACAAAAAGGAAACAGCCCTGCCTGCGAATACCTGAACAGGCCAGCGCCCCTGGCTTGAAAGCAAGATAAAGCAACTCCGCAGACAAATTCAATTGCTATATAAAGCATAGCAAACTAATTCGATTTCACGAGGCTTAAGTGCCAAAATAATCAAACTTTTAGCAAAATTGGCTCGAAAATGAAAAATTGTTAACATACAAGTTAACAAAATGCCAAATTCTCACGGCAACCGCTTTTTGAACAGGCGCAGGTGTTGCGACCCTCGTGCACCGATAGAGCGCAGGCACATAACGCGCCATGCTGATCCACCCGCAAATCATCCCGGTAGCGATGCAATTTGGGCCGCTGGCCATTCAGTGGTACGGGCTTTCCTTTCTGGC
>JANNEZ010000509.1:0-5648 GCA_031379255.1 Rhodoferax sp.
GCGCGCCTGATCGACAACCTGCGCCTGGGCATGAGCGTGTTTTTGAACGGCGCCGTGCGCGACGCGCAAAAACTGCTGGAGGAGAAAACGCGCTTTCGCGACCTCGAACGTGAATACGCCACGACCCATCTGGCGCGCCTCTCGCACAAAACCGTGCAGAGCATCGAGACCAGTTCCTTGCACCTGGATTTGATCAGCGACCTGAAACGCATCAACTCGCACATCTGCTCCATCGCTTACCCGATTCTCGATTCGGCTGGCGCGCTGATGCCCAGCCGGGTTCGCAAGTCGGCGTTTCAGGATTTGGCCTGAGGGCATGGATCAGTTTTGCTATATTTTATATAGCAATAAATGACCATTTCACGTGACTTGATGCCCGATTTTTCTTGATTTTTCCGGATTTTTGACAAAAACGGACCAATAATTAACACCCATGTTAATTATTGACCAAAACGACGTACCAGGCGGCAATCAATACGCCCTGGTCTTCACGCAGCGGCGCCCGCGCCATGGCGTCGATGCGCCAGGCCCTTTGCGCGGCAACCCGGCGCACATACGCTTCCGAGTGCGCGTAACGCAGGCTGGGCAAGAGGCGCATGTCGCCAGAGTCGGGCTCCATCGCTTCGACCGTGAAACAAAACCGGCCGCCCGGGGCCAGCGCGCCGTGTGCAGCGGTGAACAGCGGCTCCAGCGCGCCGACGTAGTTGAAGACATCGGCAGCGATGATCAGGTCGTAGGAGCCTGCGGGCGCAGACTGCAAATGCGCCACCGCATCGGCGTGAAAGAGCTGGTCATAGCGCTGGGTTGCGCGGGCTTTCTCCACCATGGCGCGCGCGAGGTCCAGGCCATCGAGCCGAACCGCGTGGCGGCGCAGCAGCGCGCCGCACAGCCCGGTGCCGCAGCCCAGGTCGAGCACGTGGCGGAAAGGGCCCGGGTTCAAACCAAGCAGTTGCCGCACCAGGCGTTCATGGCCCTGGTATTGCAGCGCCTGCACCAGGTGGCCGGAAAAATCGTCGGCGTAACTGTCAAACAACTTTTCGACGTATCCACGCGGCGAAAAAGCCGGCGTGTCTTGGCCCGCCGGGCGCAGCGAAGCCAGGTAAAAGGTGTTCAGCTCGGCATCAGCGCCGTGGTCGATGGCCCGCTCAAAACTGGCCGCCGCCTCGTCCCGGCGTTGCATGTCGCGCAGCAACATGCCGCGGTTGCTCCAGGCCGCGCCGTTGGTGGCGTCCAGCGCCAGCGCCTGGTCGAGCCAGGCCAGGGCGTCGGGCAGCCTTTGTTGCTCCTGCTGCAACTGCGCGCATTGCAGCCGCACGCCGGCATTGGAAGCATCGAGCGCCGCCGCGCGCTCCAGCACCGCCAGCGCGTCGGCGTTTTTGCCCAATGCCAAACGCACGGCGCCCAAATTAATCAGGGTCGATGGGCGATCCGGCAGCAGCAAAAGCGAGGCTTCAAAACTGGCTTGCGCCTGGGTCAGCGCGCCTTGCTGCAGCTCGGCCAGGCCTTGCAAAAAATGCTGTTTGGCCAATTCAAAACTCATGGCGAACCTTTGTCACTGACGGCTCCCTTGCAAAGCGGCCACCAGAATCAACGAAGCCTCCAGGGTGAATGCATTGCCTTGCAGGCGCTCCACCAGCTCGGGGGCGCGCAGCAACTGAAACTGCGCCACTTCGCCGTCCTGGTTCACCGGCATCAGACCATCCGGCACGACGCAATCAAACCAGTCGATCACTTCGACCATGTAACCAATCCCAGAGGCCGGTGACACGGTCGATCCGCCGGGCGCGTCGCCATCGGTGGGACGCGAGATGCTGACGCGGCCGCGTTGCGTGACTTCGCGCAATTGCGCCACGTCCAAACCAGCTTCTTCCTGCGTTTCACGCGTCAGCGCAGTCTGCAGGCTGTCGCTCGCTGGAACCATGCCGCCCATCAGGGTGTCCCACTGGCCGGGGTCGTTGGCTTTGTCCAGTGCGCGTTGTTGCACCCACATGCTGCCGTTTGCCGTGCGGCCCACCAGGTGCACCGCGCGCGTGGCGATGCCCAAGGGCCGCACCGCGCCGCGTTCAATGCTGCCCAGGCATTCACCACTGCCGTTGTAGACGCCCAGCTGTTCGCCGCGCCAATAATGCGCCACGTGGCCAATGCGCTGGTCGCGCATCAGCCGGGCAATGTCGTTCAGAGTGGGTGTGAGAGGGCCATTGACCTGCCAGGCGCCATCTGCCGAACCGCTTGGCCTGACCCGGCGCCCCAGCGCGCCGCACAGTGACGGCAACACCGAGCCGATCGCGTGCCCCGCTGCCCACAAGGGCACGCGCGGCATGAGCGGCGCCTGCCGGGCGCGTTGCCGCAGGCCAGCGAGCCAATGCGGGTCAAACATCTTTGAAACCCGAAGCTTGAAACCCGAAGCCCGAAAAAGCCTACACGGAAATGATGGTGCAACCCGTGGTTTTGCGGGCTTCCAGATCGCGGTGCGCCTGCTGCACGTCGGCCAGCGCGTAACGCTGGTCAATGCGCATCTTCACCGCGCCGCTGAGCACCACGGCGCACAGGTCGTCCATCATGGCCTGGTTCACCTCGCGCGTGGCGATGTGCGTGAAGAGCGTCTGGCGCGTGACATACAGCGAACCCTTGGCGCCCAGCATGCCGGGGGCGAATGGCGCAACCGGCCCCGAGGCGTTGCCAAAACTCGCCATCAGGCCGAAGGGGCGCAGGCAGTCGAGTGATTTGTCCCAGGTGTCTTTGCCCACCGAGTCGTACACGACCTTTACACCTTTGCCGCCAGTGATTTCCTTCACGCGGGCAGCGAAGTCTTCTTTGGCATAGTTGATGACGTGCGCCGCGCCGTGCTCTTTGGCCAGGGCGCATTTGGCATCCGACCCAGCCGTGCCGATCAGCTGGTACCCCAACGCCTTGGCCCACTGGCAGGCGATCAGCCCCACACCGCCCGCCGCAGCGTGGAACAGGACGAAGTCGCCGGCTTGCAGGCCTTCCACCGGCAAGGTGCGTTTGAGCAGGTACTGCGCCGTCATGCCCTTGAGCATCATGGCGGCGCCGGTCTCAAACGAAATCGCATCGGGCAGTTTGCAGACGTTTTTGGCCGGCATCACCCGCACCTCGCTGTAGCTGCCAGGCGGGTTGGCGGCGTAAGCGGCACGGTCGCCGGCTTGCAAATGCGCAACGCCCGCACCCACCGCCTCGACCACACCCGAGCCTTCCATGCCGAGTTTCAAAGGCATGGGCAAGGTGTACAGGCCGCTCCTTTGGTAGACGTCGATGAAGTTCAGGCCGATGGCCTTGTGGCGGATGCGGATCTCGCCCGGGCCGGGCTCGCCGACGTTCACGTCGATGATTTTCATCTCTTCGGGTCCGCCGTTTTTCTCAATGACGACTGCTTGGCTCATGGTTTGATCCTGTGGGGTCTTGTGGGGTATGGGGTTGGCAATGGCTGCCGGGATGGCCGCAAATGGCCGCAAATCGCCTTAACAGCGGCTTGTTAAAGTGTCGCACACATGAACCCCCAACGCCTGACCCTGGGCACTGCCACACTGCTCTTGATTCCACCCTTGATGTGGGCCGGCAACGCCGTCGTGGGCCGCATGGCCACCGGCCTGATCTCCCCGATCACCCTGAATTTCATGCGCTGGCTGGTGGCGTTTTTCCTGCTCTTGCCTTTTACCTGGGCCCTGTTGCGGCCTGCCAGCGGCTTCTGGCCGCTCTTGCGCCTGCATTGGCGGCGTTACGCGCTTTTGGGCCTCCTGGGCATGGGCCTTTACAACTGCTTTCAGTACATGGCGCTCAAAACCTCGACACCGCTGAATGTCACCCTGGTTGCCGCCAGCGCGCCGGTCTTCATGTTGGCCATTGGAAAACTGTTTTTTGGCCAGACCATCACGCCGCGCCAGGTGCTCGGCGCAGCGATGTCCATTGGCGGCGTGTTGCTGGTGATGAGCCGTGGCGACTGGCAGGCGCTGGCCCGCTTGCAATGGGTGATTGGCGACATCTACATCCTGCTGGCCACGCTCGCCTGGTCCTGGTACAGCTGGATGCTCGCGCAACCCAACGACCCCGGCGTCATCCGCAGCGATTGGGCGGCCTTTTTGCTGGCCCAAATGGTGTTTGGCCTGGCGTGGTCCGGGCTCTTCAGCGCGGGCGAATGGGCGCTGGATGCCGGCCACTTCCACTGGGGCTGGCCGTTGGCCCTCACGCTGGCCTTCGTGGCGATTGGCCCGGCCATCATCGCCTACCGCTGTTACGGCCTGGGCGTGCAACGCGTCGGGCCCACTGTGGCGGCGTTTTTCACCAACTTCACGCCGCTGATCGCCGCCGTGTTGTCAGCCGCGATTCTGGGCGAGCGGCCCAAGCTCTACCACGCGTTGGCCTTTGTGCTGATTGTGGGCGGCATTTGGGTCAGCTCGCGCAGGGCCAGCCCCGAACCTGTCAAAGGTCCGAAGGGCCCGCGATGAAACAGTCCAGCCCCGCCAGTGAACGCAACCGCCAGCCCATTCTGGAAGTGCTGCTGCGCCTGTTGCCGCCCCAAGGCCGCGCCCTGGAAATCGCCAGCGGCACCGGCCAGCATGTCGCCCATTTCGCGCAGCACCTGCCCGGCTGGCAGTGGCAACCCAGCGACGTGGGCGGCGACGGGTTTGAGTCCATCGCGGCGTGGTCCGCAGAAGCTGGCGCGCTTAACGTGGCACCGCCCGTGTTGCTGGACGTGATGGCCGCCGAGTGGCCATCCGCAGCGGCACACCCTCAGCCCGTATACGGCCGGAATTTCGACCTGATCTACTGCGCCAACATGCTGCACATTGCGCCCTGGGCCACTTGCGCCGCGTTGATGCAAGGTGCCGCGCGGCATCTGTCAACGCAAGGCGTTTTGGTCACCTACGGCCCCTACCTCGAACGCGAAGTGCCAACCTCACCTGGCAACCTGGCCTTTGACCGGAGCCTGCGCGCCCGCGACCCCGCCTGGGGCATCCGCGCGCTGGAGGATGTGGTGGCACAGGCGAGGCTGGCCGGGTTGGAGTTGAAGGAGCGCATCGAGATGCCGGTCAACAATTTGATGCTGGTTTTTGGTGGCCAAATTTGTTAACCGGCCAATTTGTTAACTTGCAAAATAAAAATCCTCGCCCCAAGGGGCGAGGTATTCGGGTTCAGAACAGCCTCGGTTGGAAATCTACATGCAGCGCTTCGTATTCCTGGCCCTGATTCTTCACATATTTACTTATCGTTGTCTCATCACCATGCTTTCCAACTGTGCTCGCAAAATACCCATCCGTCCAGAACTCGCCTCCCCACAACTTCTTTTTCACTTTCGGACATCGCTTGAAGATCTCTCGGGCCGTTAGACTTTTGACCATTGCCACGATCTTCGTCACGCTGTATTTGGGCACCGACTGCACCAGAAAATGCACATGATCCTGATCCGTCCCTATCTCCAAAAATTTGACCTCGTACCTCTTCTCAATTTCTAGGCACGACTCCTTCAGAACCCCCTCAACCTCGTCGTCAAACACCACCCTCCTGTACTTCGCAGGAAACACCAAGTGATACAGCAATACTGTGACGTTGTGGCTCTTATGGACATATTCACTCATCCGCCAAGATTACATTACGCCCCAAGGGGCGGGGAATTGACCCCAAGTGATTAA
>JANNEZ010000513.1:0-2917 GCA_031379255.1 Rhodoferax sp.
GAAGAACGAGAAAAGCGCGAGAAAACCCATTGTGACAAAGGCTACGGCGTAAAGCACTTCGCCAAAGATCAGGCGGCGGATGGTTTTCATGCCGCGCCACCCGTCAACGGTGCTTCAACCGGGCGACGCCGCCAGCTCAGGCTCCAGTTGTTGGTGCGCACGGTCAACCAGAGGACGCACAGCGCAAATACACCACCGTGCAAGACCAGCAGAAACTGCGCAAAGCCTATTTTTTCCTGGGAAATCCAGTTTTGCCCCAAATTCAGCAGGTTCAGGTAAATCTGGAAGGCAAACAGCGAAAACACCAGGTTGCCGGTGCGCCCGACGCGCGGGTTCACCCGTGAGGAGGCAATCGCCAGAATGATCAAATTCGCGGCCGCCAGGGCAAAACCGATGCGCCACGAAATCTCCCCGAGGTGCCTTGGCGTGGGTTGCAGCAGCAGGTTGAGGCTGGACACCGTGCCCAATGGTGCTGCGTCTTGCAGACCGGCGTTGCCAGTGGCGACGCGCGTGCCGTATTCTTCAAATTCACTGACCTTCAAATCGGTTTTGTTGAGGGTGTTTTCCAAGCGCTGGCCGTTGTTGAGGATCAGGAACTGGTCGCCATCCCGCAGTTCAATCCGCCCGCTGCCGGCCGTAGTGACCGTTTCCTTGCCGCGCTCGGTGGTGGCAATAAACACATTGCTGCCGGCGCGCTGGCTGGCCGGATTTTTTTCCACAAAAAAGACGCGGCTGCCATCGGCGGACTCCTGGAAGCGGCCAGGCTCGACCCGGTCCAAGTCACCGCGTTTTTCATAGTGGTCGCGAATGCCTTCGATCTGCTGGTTGGCCCACGGCAGGCCAAACAGGGCCAGCCCGAACACCGCCACCAGGATCGGCCAGGCAAACCGGAACAGCGGGGCCACAAGCGAGGCAAGGCCCATGCCGCTGCCGAACCAGATCACCATCTCGCCGTCGCGGTAGAGGCGCGTGAGTGTGGCGACGATCGAGACAAACAGCCCCATGGTGGTGATGTTGGGCAGGAAGGTCAGCACCGTGTAACCGACCACCATCATCACGTCGGACGGGTTGAAACTGCCGCGCGAGGCCTGACCAAGGGTGCGGATCAGGGTCATGGTCATGACAACCGTGACCAACACGACGAAGGTGGCCCCAAAACTGCGGGCCAACTCCTTGCGGATGGAAGAATGGAATAACATCGATGAAGGAAAAAGGGGAATTATGAACTTTGAATGGAAGACCGGCCCGCTGGCGGGCGCCTCAACCCAAAAATGTGACGCCCTGCTGTTGCTGGTTGGCACGGCGTTCAAGCCCGGCCCGGACAGTTTGTCAACTTGGGTCAAACAACTTCGCGCTTTGGGTGATCTTGATGACAAGCCCGGCAAATTGGCCCAGTTTCAGCAGCCAGCCCATGTGGCGGCAGCGCGCCTGGTGGTGGCCAGTGTGGGCGCCGGTTCAGCCCGGGACGTGCGTCAGGCGGTTGTGGCGGCCGTCGGCGCCGTGAAGTCGGTGGCGTCGGTGAAGTCCATTGGTCTGTGTTTTGCCGAGCGCCCAGACGCCGCCCAGCTCAACGCCGCGGTGGTCGGCTTGGCGGATGCCAGTTATGTGTACAACACCACAAAATCAAAGCCAGACGGCCGCAAGATCATGAATGTGGTGGTGCATGCGCCCGGTGCTGAAGCACAAAGGGCGGCTTTTGAGCAAGCGGTGGCGACCGTTCAGGGCATCGAGTTTGCCAAGGAGTGGGGGAACCGGCCGGCCAACCATGCGACGCCAACCCTGTTGGGGCAGGCCGCCAAGTCGCTGGCCCGGTTCAAGGGCATCAGCTGCGAGGTGCTGGGCCCCAAGCAGGTCGCGAAGCTGGGCATGGGCTCGTTCATGGCCGTGGCCCAGGCGTCTGCCCAGGAGTTGCGGTTTGTGGTGCTCACCTACAGCGGTGCGCCCAAGGCCAATGCGCCGGTTGTGCTGATTGGCAAAGGCATCACCTTTGATACCGGCGGCATTTCACTCAAGTCCGCCGCTGAAATGGACGAGATGAAGTTTGACATGTGCGGCGCCGCGAGTGTGCTGGGCGTTTTTCGCACACTGGCTGAAATCAAGCCGAAAATAAACGTGGTGGGTTTGATTCCGACCTGCGAGAACATGCCGGGCGGCAAAGCCCTCAAACCCGGCGATGTGGTGACCAGCATGAGCGGACAAACCATTGAAGTGCTCAACACCGATGCCGAAGGGCGGCTCATTCTGTGCGACGCCCTGACCTACGCCGAAAAGTTCAAACCAGCCGCCGTGGTTGACATTGCCACCCTCACCGGCGCCTGTGTGGTGGCCTTGGGTGGCGTGCGAAGCGGGATGTTCGCCAGCCAGGACGAACTGGCCCAGCAACTGCTGCAGGCAGGTGATGCGTCCCTTGACCTGTGCTGGAGAATGCCGCTGGACAACGACTACGCCGACGGGCTCAAAACCAACTTCGCCGACGTCGCCAACGTGGCGGGCCGCGCCGGTGGCGCCATCACCGCTGCCAAATTCCTGCAGCGGTTTGTGGGGAAATTCCCCTGGGCGCACCTGGATATCGCCGGCACCGCCTGGAAGAGTGGCGCCGCTAAAGGGTCTACGGGCCGTCCGGTCGGCCTTCTGGTCGAATACCTGGTCCGAAAGTCGAATTCAGATGTTGCGCCGGTTGCACCAAAGCCAACCCGCGCCAAGCGCGCGCAGGCAGCATGAAGACGGTGCCGTGACCGAGATTTCCTTTCATTTCAACGCGCCCGACAAGTTGAACCATGCCTGTCGCCTGCTGAGAAAGGCCTGCAATGGCGGCCACCAAGTGGCGGTGGTGGGCCCTGCGGCCACTTTGCGCCAGCTCGATACGGCCTTGTGGACTTTCTCGCCGCTTGATTTCATTCCACATTGTTTTGCCGAC
>JANNEZ010000063.1:0-4395 GCA_031379255.1 Rhodoferax sp.
GGTTTGCAGGCGCTCCCACATCAGGTGGCGGGCCTGCGGGTCCAGCCCGGTGGTGGGCTCGTCGAGCAGCAGCAGTTGCGGGTCGTTCACGAGCGAGCGCGCCAGCGAGAGGCGGCGTTTCATGCCGCCAGAAAGCTCCCCCGGCTTGGCGTCTTTCTTGTGGGTCAGCGCGGCGAATTCCAGCAACTGCGGAATGCGGGCGCGGATGGCGGCGTCTTTCATGCCGAAGTAGCGGCCATACACCAGCAGGTTCTCGGCGCAACTGAAATCCGGGTCGAGCGTGTCGGCCTGGCTGACCACGCCGAGTTGCGCCTTGATGGCCAGGGCGTCCTGCGGCATGGACAGGCCGGGGCTGCCGGCGAAGTGGTAACGCACGCTGCCCGCGTCCGGATCGGCGAGCCCCAGGCACATCCGGATGGTGGTGGTCTTGCCGGCCCCATTGGGCCCGATCACGCCCAAACACTCGCCTGCGGCGATGGAGAATGACACGTTGTCCACCACAGTGGCGCCGCCGTAGCGTTTTTTCAGGTTTAGCGCCTCAAACAATAGTTCATTCATGTCGTGGAGATCGGGGCAATTGGGCTTTCACAAGGCTTGAAGGCGCATACTTCCGGAAATATGCCAGCATTGGCGAATCCCTGATTTTCAAACAAAAAGCAATGCCCGCCAAAACTTCTACGGCCCCGCCTGCGGTTCTCCCGCTGTCAGTGGTGGCCAGCGCCGCCAGCCTGCTGGCCCTGAATACCCAATTGACGCGCCAGTCCCGGCTGCTGGAAATCACCCTGGGGAGCATCAGCCAGGGCATCTTCATGATCGATGCCGATGGCCGCGTCAGCACCTTCAACGCACGCGTGTGTGAGCTGCTGGACCTGCCGCCGAGCCTGCTGGAAACCCGGCCCACCTTGCAGGAAATCACGCTTTACCAGCGTGACCGCGGCGATTTTGGCGTCAACTCCGCCCTGCTCACCGCCGTCGCATGCGCGCACGTCAAAGCCGCCAGTGACGCCGCCACGCCAGATGCCTATTTGCTGGCCACACGCAACGGCCCGGCCAGCTATCTGCGCAAAACCCACACCGGCCGCGTTCTTGAAGTGAAGACACAACTCCTGCCTTCTGGCGCGATGGTGCGCACCTTTGCCGATGTGACAGATTATGTTGAGGCGGATCAGGCCAGGTCCCGCCTGCGCTTGCTGCTGGAAGCCACGCAGTCGATGGCGGGTGTCGGCGGCTGGGAAGTGGATATCGCCAGCGGCAAGGTGTTCTGGACCGACGAGATGCACCGTTTGCTCGACAACACCGCGCAGACCTACACACCGACCATTGCCACGTCGTACGACTTTTTCACACCGGCATCGGCCAAAAAAGTCAAGCAGGCTTTTGCCCAGGCCAAAGACGCTGCCGCGCCGCTGGAGATGGATCTGGAAATGGTCACAGCCACCGGAAGGCCGATCTGGGTGCATTCCAAAAGCATGGCGACGCTTGAACACGGCGAGGTGGTCAAACGCACCTCGGTGATGCAGGACATCACCGGGCGCAAACAGGCCGAAGCCGCGTTGCGGGCCAATGAAGCCAATTTGCGGCAGATGACCTCTCAGGTTCCGGGCATGGTGTACCAGGTGCAGCTGATGCCGGATGGCGCCCGCAAGTACCGCTTTGTCAGCGACGGCGTGCGCGAGCTGTATGGTGTTGAACCCGAAGCCGTGCTGGCCAATGCCGCCCTGCTGGAGACGTTCCGCCACCCGGACGACCGTGCCGCCGTCGACGAAGAGATGCGCCGGACGCTGGCCTCGGGCGTGCCGCTGACCACACAGTTCCGCCTGAGGTTTGGCAACGGGCGCGTCAAATGGGTGGAAATGTCCTCCTCGGGCGTCAGCTCGCCCGGCGGCGGTTTTGTGCGCAGCGGCGTGATGATCGACGTTACGGCGCGAAAGCGGGCCGAGGCCGAGCTGCTGGAAACCGAAGCCTTGTGGAAATTGGCCCTGGACAGCACCGGCGACGGCGTGTGGGACTGGCATGTCCAGACTGGCGTAGAGATTTACTCCACCCGTTACGTTGAAATGTATGGTTATGAACCCGGCGAAATGGCGCACCGCGCCGACGCCTCCGACGCCCGCACCCACCCCGATGACCTGGAGCAGATGCTGCGCGACCGCCAGGCGCATTTTGACGGATTGACCCCGACCTACATCAACGAGCACCGCATTCGCTGCAAGGACGGCAGCTACAAATGGATTCTGGCGCGCGGCGCGGTGATCGCCCGCGACGCCGACGGGAGGCCTTTGCGGATGATCGGCACCCACACAGATATCACCGGGCGCAAGCAATCCGAGGCGTTGATCTGGAAACAGGCCAACTTTGACGCGCTGACCGGCTTGCCCAACCGCCGCATGCTGCGCGACCGGCTCGAGCAGGACATCAAGAAATGCCGCCGCGACGGCCTGAATTTGGCCATCCTCTTCATCGACCTGGACCATTTCAAGGAAGTCAACGACACCCTGGGCCATGACAAGGGCGACCTTCTGCTGGTCGAGGCCGCGCGGCGCATTTGCGCCTGCGTGCGCGAGTCGGACACGGTGGCGCGCATGGGCGGCGACGAATTCACGGTCGTGTTGCCGGACATGAAAGGCGCCCCGCACATGGAGCGCATCATCCAGGGCATCCTCAATGCCATGGTCACCGTTTTCCAGCTCGGTGACGAGCAGGTTTTTGTGTCGGCCAGCGTCGGCATCACGATGTACCCGCTGGACGGCACAGCGGTCGAAAGCCTGTTCAAGAATGCCGACCAGGCGCTCTACGTGGCCAAGGGCGCGGGCAGAAACCGCTTCAGCTTTTTCACGCCCACGCTGCAGGAGGCGGCGCAAAACCGCCTGCGCCTGACGCACGACCTGCGTGCCGGTCTCGCCCAGCATCAGTTCACCATGGTTTACCAGCCCATCGTTGAGCTGGCCAGCGGCAGCATCCACAAGGCCGAAGCCCTGATGCGCTGGCAACACCCGGCGCGGGGGCTGATCAGCCCGGCTGAGTTCATCCCCATCGCCGAGGCCAGCGGCGTCATTGTGGACATGGGCAACTGGGCGTTTGACCAGGTGGCCCGCCAGGTCTGCCAGTGGCGCAGCGCCTTGGATCCCCAGTTTCAGATCAGTGTCAACAAGTCGCCGGTGCAGTTCCACCATACCGGCGACGCGCACAGCGCCTGGCTTGAGCAGCTCGGCGCCCTGGGGCTGCCCGGCTCGGCCATCGCGGTAGAAATCACTGAAGGCCTGCTGCTCGACGCCAGCGCCGGGGTGAGCCGCAAACTGCTGCAACTGCGGGACGCGGGCATCCAGGTGTCGCTGGACGACTTTGGCACCGGTTATTCGGCGCTGTCCTATTTGCAAAAATTCGATATCGACTACATCAAGATCGACCGCCAGTTTGTGCGCCATCTGGCGCCTGCGTCCACAGACCTGGCTCTGTGCAAGGCGATCATCGTAATGGCCCACGCCCTGGGTCTGAAGGTGATTGCCGAAGGCATCGAGACCGCGCTGCAGCGCGAACTGCTGCAACAGGCCGGCTGCGATTTCGGCCAGGGCTACCTGTTTGCCCGCCCCATGCCGGCCTGCGAACTCGAACGCATGGTGCTGGCGCAGCGCGGCCAGCGAATATTGCAGACCGCGCCGTGAAACCCGTGGAAACTGCGGTAAATTCTCCCAATCAACCGCGACGCCGGATCCACCTCAATTGCTCCCCATGACCACTCTTGGCACACCCCTGTCCCCTTCCGCCACCAAAGTGATGCTGCTGGGCGCAGGCGAACTCGGCAAAGAAGTTTTGTTCGCCCTGCAGCGCCTGGGTGTGGAGACCATCGCTGTCGACCGCTACGACAACGCGCCCGGCCACCAAGTGGCCCACCACGCCCGCACCATCACCATGAGCGACGCGGTGCAGCTCAAGGCCCTGATCGAAGCCGAGCGCCCGCACATCGTGGTGCCCGAGATTGAGGCCATTGCCACACCCATGTTGCAAATGCTGGAGGCCGAAGGCACGGTGAAGGTTGTCCCCACCGCCCGCGCCGCCCGCCTGACGATGGACCGCGAGGGCATTCGCCGCCTGGCGGCTGAAACCTTGCGGCTGCCGACCAGCCCCTACGAGTTTTGCGACTCCTTCGAGGAGATGCAAGCCGCCATTGAAGGCACCGGCAGCAGCACCTCGAGTTTTGGCATCGGATACCCGTGCATCGTCAAGCCCGTGATGAGCAGTTCCGGCAAGGGCCAAAGCCGCATCAATGGCTCGGAAGAATTGCAGGCCGCCTGGGACTACGCGCAGGCCGGTGGCCGTGTGCAGGGCGGCCGCGTGATTGTGGAAGGTGTGATTGACTTCGACTACGAAATCACCCTGCTCACGGTGCGCGCCCTG
>JANNEZ010000124.1:0-11674 GCA_031379255.1 Rhodoferax sp.
CGCCGCCATGCGGGTGCATCTGTCCCAGCCGCCGCTGACGCGCCAGATCCATGCGCTGGAGAACGACCTGGGCGTGCAGCTTTTCACGCGAACGCCGCGTGGTGTCGATCTCACACAGGCCGGTGAGGCCTTGTTGAAAGATGCGCGCAGCATCTGCGGGCTTGCCGACCAGGCGGCCGAGCGGGCGCAACTGGCGGGCAGGGGCCAGATCGGCAGGCTGGACATTGGCGTCTTTGGCACCGCCATGTTCGATGTGTTGCCGCGCTTGTTGTCAGGTTTTGGCCAGACGCACCCCCAGGTGAAGCTGGTGCTGCACCATGATCAGACACCGGCCCAGGTGACCGCGCTGCGCCAGGGCCGCGTGTTGCTGGTGTTCGAGCGCATGTTGCCCAACGAGTCAGACATCGAAATTGAACTGGTGGCGCGGGAACGGTTGCTGGTCGCGCTGCACCAGAACCACCGCCTTGCAGCAAAAAAAGTGATTGCCATGCAAGACCTTCGCGATGAGCCGATGATCATGCAGGCGGCACCTCTGTCGCAACTGGCCAACGTGGCGCTCGATCTTTGCCGCGCGAACGGCTTTGAACCGAGGGTGGCGCAACTGGCCCCCGATGTGGTGACCGGGGCCATGATGGTGTCTTGTGGCATGGGCACGATGTTTGTGCCCGAGTCAATGCGCAACTTGCAAATGCCCAACCTGGTCTGCCGCCCGTTGAAGGGGCAAGCCGATGCTTTCATGAACCTGCATTGTTATTACTTGAAAAGCGAGCGCTCACCGCTGCTGGTGGCGCTGCTGGAGTCCATCCGCGATTTCCGCAAATCCCAGGGGAAGAATCTCAATTAACGCCCGGCAAACTGCCACCATTCGGCGAAGTCTCTTTTGGGGTCGATTTGTTTTGATTGCGCAAACTGGCGTCAACTGCACAATCAATTGGAATCTGACCCCAATTTTTTGACGCTGCTGGTCTACTGCTGCGGGATGCCCTTGGTCACCGGCCCCCACAACGCGAGCTCTTTGGCCAGGCGCTCACCCAGCAGTTGCGGCGCGCCGCTCCAGATGTCAAAGCCAGATTCGACCCAGCGTGTTTTGAGTTCTTCATTGGCCTGCGCCTTGCGGGCGGCTTCGTTGAGTCGCGTCAACAGGTCGGCGGGCATTTTGGGTGGGCCAAACAGGGCGAACCAGCCGGTGACATCGTAGTCGGCCACACCCAGTTCGGTGAGGGTGGGCACACCGGCCATGGCGGCGTTGCGCTCGCGCGAGGTCACGGCAAACGGCGCCACTTTGCCGCCCGCGATGTGGCCGCGCGCCACGTTGGGAATGTCAAACATCATGCTGATCTGGCCGCCGATCACGTCGGTCATGGCCGGCGCGCTGCCTTTGTAGGGCACGTGGGTCATCTGTGTGCCGGTGCGCATGGCCAGCAACTCGCCGCTCAGGTGGTTGCTGGCGCCGATGCCGGCCGAGCCGTAGGTGACCTTGCCGGGGTTCGCCTTGGCGTAGGCGATCAACTCGGGCAAGGTCTTGTAAGGCTGGTTTTTGTTGACCACCAAAACGTTGACGTAACTGAGCAGCGGCGCGATGGGCGCGATGTCTTTGACCGGGTCGAAGGGCATGGCTTTGAGCAAGTGCGGCGAAATTGTCACCGTGGGGCTGGCGGCGAAAAACAGCAACATGCCGCCGGGCGCGTTGTAGACCGACTTGGCCACTGCGTCACCGCCCAGCGCGCCCGCCGCGCCGGGGCGGTTTTCCACCACCACCGTCACGCCAAGCTCGCGCGCGAAGTGCGGCGCGAACTGGCGCGCAGCCGTGTCCACGGGGCCGCCGGGGGCGTAACCCACAACCAGTTTCACGGTTTGCGGCACCGCCGTCTGCGCGAGCGCCACCAGGGGAAAGACAAGGCTGCAAGCCAGCGCGGCAAGGCCTTTGGACAAGCGCGTCGAGAATTTTGAGGTTTGGTTATTTTTCATATTTAATTTTTAAAATTATTTGATTTAAAAATAAAAGCATTAAGTCACGTGAAAAAACAATATTTTGCTATAAATTATGAATAAATAATGATTATTTTTTAATTAAGTAATTATTTATAATTCAATTCCAAGAATCGCCGTGGACTGGCTCGACAAAGTCCCGCCGTTGCCATGGGCAATCGCCGTCCGCGCATTTTGCACCTGCCTTGCGCCACATTCGCCGCGCAACTGCTGCACCGCTTCGATCAAGGCGAAGATGCCGTACATGCCGGGGTGCACGCAGCTCAAGCCGCCGCCGTTGGTGTTCACCGGCAAGCGCCCGCCCGGGCCAATCGCGCCGCCTTCAACAAAGGCGCCCGCTTCGCCCTTTTTGCAAAACCCGAGGTCTTCGAGGAACAGAAGCGTGTTGATGGTGAAGGCGTCATACAACTCCACCACATCAATGTCTTTAGCGGCCAGGCCCGCCATGGCATACGCTTCACGGCCCGACTGCGACGCGGCGCTCAGCGTCAAATCCGGCATGGCCGAAATCTGCCGGTGCCACTGCGCGCTGGCATTGCCCAGAACGTACACCGGCTTCTGTTTCAGGTCTTTGGCACGGTCTGCGCGCACCAGCACATAGGCGCCGCCGCCGTCCGTCACCAGGCAGCAGTCGCGCACGCTGAAGGGGTCGCTGACCATACGCGCCTTGAGCACGTCGTCAATCGACAGCGGGTCGCGCATGAAAGCCTGCGGGTTCAGTTGCGCCCAGCCGCGCGCGGCCACCGCCACCTCGGCCAGGTGGCGCCGTGTGGTGCCGTACTGGTGCATGTGGCGCGAGGCCGCCAGCGCGTAGGCGCTCAGGGGCTGCATGGGCTCATAAGGCGTCTCGTAAGGCTGCGGGTCCAGCCACTTGCGCGCCTTTGCCACTTCGGCGCGGCCAAACTGCGCGGTGCGTTGCACACTGCCGTAACACACCAGCACCGCGTTGCACTGGCCGCTGTTGAGCGCGTGGATGGCGGGCAGAAGGTGGGCGATGAAGCTGCTGCCGCCGATCATCGTGCCGCTGACGAACTTCGGGTTTAGGCCCAGGTACTCCGCGACGGGCAGTGACCACATGGTGGAGGTGGTGCTGGCCGTGCAAAGGCCGTCGATGTCCTGCATCGTCAAACCCGCATCGGCCACGGCGGCGTGGGCTGAACGGGCCAGCAGTTCCATGTCGTTGAAGCCGTGCGCTTCGCCAAAACCGAAGGTGCCGACGCCGGCGATGGCGGTTTTGCCCCTCAGGGCCTGCAGGCCGCTGCTGGTGTGAACCGCGGCACCCGAGGCGTATTTCCGTCCGGGCTGAGCTTGGCCTGCCCTGTGCTTGTCGAAGGATCCTTCGACACGCTCAGGGCGAACGGAGATGGGATCAAACACCACACGACCCTTGCCTTCGGTGACTTCCACCCGCGCCGTCACGCGTTGCCCGATCTTCACCGCGTCGGGCGCGAGTTTGTCCACGCGGCTCATCAGGCGCGGGCCTTCGTCCAGCTCGACGATGCACACGTTGTAGTCGCCGCCCGCCTCGGGTTTGCGCCGAACCGTGGTGTTGGCATACACCGTGCCTAGCCCGCAGGGCGCCACAAACCCAAGCTGGTTCGAGCCGCAATGCGGGCAGACTTCACGCGGGAAATAGATGTGCTGCTGGCAGGCCTGGCACTGCTGGACCAGGAAACGCCCCGCGTCCAATGCCGCCTGGTGCTGCGCCAGGATGCCCTGTGCCGGCGCGATCGCCGGGGTTTGGCCGGCAGTGTTCGTCGTGGCGCCCATCACACCGGGTCCCAACTGAAGACATCACCCGAGCGGTCCAGGTCGAAATAACTCGCCTTCAGGGCCGGCAGCGCGTGGTTCAGCACGGTTTGCGGCGTCCAACCTTCGCTGCGCTGCACGCTGCGCACGGGACGGGGCTGGCTCATCAAAAAGATTTCGTTGTTGCGCACGGCGAAGACCTGGCCGTTGGTGTCTTTCGCGTCGTCACTGGCCAGGCACACCGCCAGCGGCGCGATTTTGGCGGGCGTCATTTGTTTGATCTTGTCCACACGCGCCTGCTGCTCAGGCGTGTCCACGGGGATGGAGCCAATCATGCGGCTCCAGGCGAATGGCGCGATGCAGTTGCTGCGCACATTGAACTTCAGCATGTCCAGCGCGATGGATTTTGACAGCGCCATGATGCCGAGTTTGGCCGCCGAATAGTTGGCCTGGCCGAAGTTGCCAATCAGGCCGCTGGTGGACGTCATGTGCACGTAACAGCCGCTGTTTTGCTCCTTGAAATGGGTGGCAGCGGCGCGGCTCACGTGGTAGGCGCCATACAGATGCACCTTGATCACGGCGTCCCACTCGTCCACACTCATTTTGTGGAAGAAGCGGTCTCGCAGAATGCCCGCGTTGTTCACCACCACGTCAACGCGGCCAAAGCTGTCGAGCGCGGTCTGCACGATCTTGCCGGCGGAAAGCGCCTCCGAGACGCTGTCGGTGTTGGCCACCGCCTCGCCGCCCAGCGCCTTGATCTCGTTGACCACCGACTGCGCCGGGCCTGCATTGAGGCCCTCGCCGCCGACGGACGCGCCGATGTCGTTGACAACAACTTTCGCGCCTTCTTTGGCAAACGCCAGCGCGAAGTCGCGCCCGATGCCGCCGCCTGCGCCCGTGATGACGACAACTTTGCCTTGAACCATTCCAGTCATTTTTACTCCTCAAATTTCACATTATGCTAATTGGAATCTGACCCCAATTCATTCAATTCATTCACAAGCCGCGTGAGATCAGTTCTTTCATCACCTCCGACGTGCCACCATAAATGCGGCTGACGCGGGTGTCCACATAGGCGCGGCAAATCGGGTATTCCATCATGTAACCGTAGCCGCCGTAAAGTTGCAGCAACTCGTCGAGTGATTTGCCCAGCTCTTCGGTGCAATAGAGTTTGGCAATCGCCGCTTCTTCCAGCGTGAGTTTGCGTTTGAGGTGTTCCGCGAGGTAGGTGTCCACCATCATGCGCATCGCCGTGGCGCGGGCCTTGATTTCCGACAGCTTGAACTTGGTGTTCTGGAACTCGAACACCGGCTTGCCAAACACCATGCGCTCCTTGGTGTACTTGATGGTTTCGGCCAGCATCGCCTCCAGTTTGGCGGCGCTGGCAATGGCGATGATGAAGCGCTCTTGCGCCAGTTCGCCCATCAGGTACTTGAACCCGAGCCCTTCTTCGCCCAACAGGTTGCCCACGGGCACCCGCACATCTTCAAAAAACAGCTCGGCCGTGTCGGCCGCTTCCTGGCCCATCTTCTCCAGCTTGCGGCCTTTGCGGAAACCGGGCCGGTCGGCTTCGACCAGAATCAGCGAAGTGCCTTTGGCCCCCAATTCGGGGTTGGTCTTGACGACCACAATCACCAGGTCGCAGTTCAGCCCGTTGGAGATGAAAGTCTTGGAGCCGTTGATGACGTAATCGTCGCCATCCCGCAGCGCGGTGGTGCGGATGGCCTTGAGGTCGCTGCCCGCGCCAGGCTCGCTCATGGCAATGGCCAAAATGCATTCGCCGCTGGCCGCTTTGGGCAGCCATTTGGCCTTTTGCGCCGCCGTGCCCAGGCGCTGGATGTAGGGCGCGATGATGTCCGAATGCAGGTAGAACCCCGGCCCGCTGATGTTGGAGTTGGCCATCTCCTCGATCAGCACCGCGCAGTGGCCAAAATCGCCACCCGCCCCGCCCCATTCTTCGGCGATGGCCGTGCACAGCAGGCCTTCGCGCCCGGCCTTGAGCCAGGTCTCGCGGTCCACCCGGCCGGCTTTGTCCCATTCAGACTGGCGCGGCGTGCATTCGCGCTCGATGAATTTGCGCACCGTGTCGCGGTACATCTCGTGGTCGTCGCGGAAAACGGTGCGGGGAAATGAAAGGATGGTCATGCACCCAGTTTATCGACTGAATGTTGATTCGCGTTGCCTAAAGTGACAGCCTTACAATTGGACTTTTCAGCCTCTGGATACACACCATGAACCGCTGCAGACTTGTCAAACCTTCTGTTCTCGCGCTTTGCCTCTTGGCCGCATTGACGGCGAAGGCGCAAAATCCCGCCACCCCCGGCCAGGCCAATGCCTTGGACCGCGGCCAGATGCCCATCATCGGCACACGCCAGTTCCCGCCGGCCGCCCAACGCGGCACCCTTGAAGTCAAAGCGCCGCCCGAGGTGCTGATCAACGGCACGCCCGAGCGCCTCTCGCCCGGCAGCCGCATCCGCAGCCCGCAAAACCATCTGGTGATGTCCGGCCAGTTGGTCGGCTCCGCGCTGCAAGTCAATTACCTGCGCGACAACTTGGGGCAGATCAGCGAGGTGTGGATCTTGAACGCGCTTGAGGCCCGGGAAGAGCGCCAGGGCGGCGGCCCCATCATCAACTACCGTTTTGGCTCGCAGGAAGATGCGGCCAAGAGCAGCACGGGCCAGAGCAGCGCGGGCCAAACGCCGGGAATCCGGAACTAGTCCCCGCCGGGCACCCTGCATGATGGGCTGCCACCAAGCTGTGGACAGCGCCAAGAGCAACACTGGCAACACAGCGCCCGACGGCAATCATCTTGCAAATTTCATCGGCCTTCGTGATTGTTGACCTTGGCACTGTTAACTTCCATATTAACAATATTTAATTGTCTATATATTTTTGTATACTATTTGGAATAAAGTCTCGTGTTTATTCATTTATTTGCTATAAAAATAGGACTTATTAATATTAATTAATCATCATATTTTAAATTTATTTAATTTCACACAAATTCTATGGTTAAAAAAGTCTTCATCAAAACCTTCGGCTGCCAGATGAACGAGTACGACTCCGGCAAGATGGCCGACGTCTTGCGCGCGGCTGACGGCTACGAGCCCACGCAGAACGTCGATGAGGCGGACTTGGTGCTCTTCAACACCTGCTCGGTGCGCGAGAAAGCCCAGGAGAAAGTGTTCTCTGACCTGGGCCGCGTCAAACACCTCAAAGCCAAAGGCGTGCTGATCGGCGTGGGCGGCTGCGTCGCCAGCCAGGAGGGCGCGGCCATCATCGAACGCGCGCCCTATGTCGATGTGGTGTTTGGCCCGCAGACCTTGCACCGCCTGCCGCAGATGTTGCGGCAGCAGCAGCTCACCGCCACATCGCAGGTCGATATCAGCTTCCCCGAGATCGAAAAATTCGACCACCTGCCGCCTGCGCGCGTCGAGGGCGCCACCGCTTTTGTCAGCATCATGGAAGGCTGCTCCAAATACTGCAGTTATTGCGTGGTGCCTTACACCCGGGGCGAAGAAGTCAGCCGCCCGTTTGACGACGTGCTGGTGGAGGTGGCGGGCCTGGCCGACCAGGGTGTGAAAGAAGTCACGCTGCTCGGGCAAAACGTCAACGCCTACCGCGCGCCCGCATCGACCCAGCCTAGCGCAAACTCAGGCGACATGGCGGACTTCGCCACCTTGCTGGAGTACGTTGCCGACATTCCAGGCATCGAGCGCATCCGCTACACCACCAGCCACCCCAATGAGTTCACACCGGCTTTGATCGCCGCCTACGACAAGATTCCCAAACTCGCCAGCCATCTGCATTTGCCGGTACAACACGGCTCTGACCGCATCTTGATGGCGATGAAACGCGGCTACACCGCCATGGAATACAAAAGCACCATCAAGAAACTGCGGGCGATCCGGCCCAACATGGCCATCAGCAGCGATTTCATCGTCGGTTTTCCGGGCGAGACCGATGAAGACTTTGGCAAGATGATGAAACTGATCGACGACGTTGGTTTTGACAACAGCTTCAGCTTCATATTCAGCCCACGCCCCGGCACTCCGGCCGCAAACCTGCCGGACGAAACGACGCATGAGGTCAAACTGGCGCGCCTGCGGCAGGTGCAACGCGCGATTGATGGCAACATGAAGCGCATCAGCGAAGTCATGGCGGGCAGCGTTCAGCGCGTGCTGGTGGAAGGCAAATCCAAACGCGACGCGTCTGAGCTGATGGGCCGCACCGAATGCAACCGGGCGGTCAATTTTGCGGTCAACCCGCAACACCACGCACGGCTAATTGGGCAACTGGTGGATGTGCGGGTGACCGAAGCCCGCACGTATTCGCTGCGGGGGGAAGTCGTCACAACAGAAAGCGCTTAGCGGACGCGCACCCGGAAGCTCAAGTCGAAATAGGGGTTGCCGCCACCGGTACCGGCCATCGCGCCCTTGGGGTTCAGGCGAATGCACCTGACAGCCGGGTCGTAAGGGGCGGTTGGCAGCAAGGAGGTCACGCAGCCAACGTCGCTGAAAAACTCCACGTCGTCAGCCCCGTTGTTGAGCGCCGTAAAGGTGTAGGTTAGGCCGCTGGTCGGCACGCCCTGCACAAACGCGATTGGCCCGGAATTGACAGCGCCCAGGTCGCCGACAAACAGGTCGGTGTTGGCTGGGATCGGGTCAACAATCACCAGGGTGTCGTTGTCCACCGTGCCCAAGCCGGTATTGGTGACCCGCAGGGTGTACAGCACCTCGGCGCCGGGGATGTTTTTCGGGCTGGCGCCGCCATTCACCGGGTCGCTGGTAACCATCACGGTTTTCATGAACACCAGGCTGGGCACCGCCGCCGTCACCGTCAGCGTGGCGGTGGCGCTGTTGACGATGTTGCTGGCAAACCCAGTGACGTTTGCGGGCAGGTTGTTGTAGACCCCCGCCGCAGCGGAGCGCACGCTGACGGCAACCGTGCAACTGGCCTGGCCCAGCGCCAGGTTGCCGCCGCTGAAGGTAATGACGCCAGTGCCCACGGTGGCTGCCACGGTTCCATTGCACTGCGTGGCGACCGGCGTGCTGGCCACCACCACGCTGCCAGGCAAGGTCTCGGTGAACGCCAGCAGGTTGCTGACGGGCGTCGCGCCGCCTTGCTGCGGGTTGCCGGCGCCATTGGTGATGGTGAAGGTCAGCAGCGAGGGCGTGTTGGCCGACACGGTGGTCGGACTGAAGGCTTTGGTGAGGGTGGCGGCGAGCACATTGAAGGTATCGTTGACGTTCGATACCAGCACCACCGAACCGGTCAAACCGCTGATGCCCGGAGTTCCGTTGACGGTATTGACGACGCCCGCCGCGCCCACAGTCGCTGTGATGACGATGGTGCAAACCTCATTGGCGTTGGGATCATAACCATCGAACAGCCGAATACCGGTACTGGCACCCGCCACCAGCGCGGCGCCCGCTGGATTGGTGAGGCTTGGCGCAGGGGCTATGACATTCCGTGCGCAAGTATTGGAAACCGTGCTTTGATAGACCATCTGCGCGCCGCCGACGATGGGAAAGTTATGGGTGAAACCCAGGTCGGTGGTCGCCACCGAAGTGTTGTTGATGGTGTAAGTCAGCGTCACGGGCCGGTTCACGCCGACAGGGTCGGGCGAGCTGACCATCGTCAGGGTGGGCGCAGCAGGCGCGGTGACAGTCGATGTGGCGCTCGCGATGTTTCCGCCGCCACTGTTGCTGGAGGTAACCTGCCCCGTGATGTTGACGTTGGCGCCGACCGTGGTGCTGGTGACGTTGACCGAAATCACACAACTGGTGCCGCCCGCGCCGGTGGCGCCGCCGGTCAACGAGATCAGGGTGTCGCCCTGGGCGCTGCCTGACGATATAGTGCCGCCGCAGGTGTTGCTGAATGCAGGAGTCGCAGCCACCACCATTCCGGGCGGAAACGGGTCTACTACGGCCACTCCGGCCAGCGACACCGGGCTGCCCGCCGGGTTGGTGATGGTCAAAGTCAGCGTTGAGCTGACGCCTGCAGCTACCGATGGCGGTGCGAAGGCTTTGGCGATGACCGGTGAAAAATAGACGTTGGTGATGTCGTCAACGGTATTGTTGCCGCTGTTGCCCGCGGGTTCATTGCCGCCCGCGACGCTGGCGTTGTTTGTGACAGGAGACGCAGCAGCTGCTGCTGCGGCCACACTCACCGTCAACGTGATCGGCGGCGCAGACGCATTGGCGGCAATGGCATTGGCCAACGGGCGCACACAGGTCACCACCTGGCCAGCGGCGGTGCAGGCGTTCCAGCCGGTGCCTGTGCCGGAAATAAATGTCAGGCCAGCCGGCAGGGTGTCGGTCACCACCACGTTGGCGGCGCTGGTAGTGAGCGCTCCCACATTGCTCACCGTGAGGGTGTACACCCCGTTCGCGCCCACCGTGAAGTCGCCGTTGTGCGATTTGGTGACCACCAGATTGGGGGCGTTTACAGGTGTGGTCACGGTGGCCGCGCCTCCTGAATTGTTGGCAAGCAGATTGGGTGACTCGTTGGGGTCGCTGACAGAGGCCGCGTTGGTCACACTGGGTACGGCAGCGGCACCCACCGCTACCGGAAAGACGATCGTGGTCGATGTGCCGCCGGCGGCAATTGCCGTGGAATTGGTGCAGACAACGCGCCCTCCGGTCGCCACGTTGTCGCCTGCAAGCGGCGTATTGGCCGCACAAGTCCAACCAGCGCCCGCCGTGGGGGCGGCGTTGAGGGTCAATCCAGCGGGCAATGGATCAGTGACGGTATAGGTGCCCGTGGAGGCGGTGCCGCCGATGTTGTTCACCGTCAACGTGTAGGTCGCAGTGTTGACCCCCAGTACAAAATTGCCGGCAACAGTTTTGACCTTGGTGAGCGTCAAATCAAAGGCAAGGACCGGCGTGGTCAAGGTGGTGGTGTTGTTGCCAGTCACGGCTGCAGGCTCGCCGCCACCCGTGACGCTGGCCGGGTTGACCGCGCACAGGGTGGCAGGGGTAGCCACGCAGTTCGCCACGGTATTGGCCACGGTGACCGGGAAAACTATCGTGGTAGAGGTGGCGCCGGGCAACAGCGGCGCACTGCTGTTGCAGGTTACCTGGGCGCCGCCCGCCGCGCCAACGGTGCAGGTCCAGCCGGCGCCAACCGTCCAGCCTACTCCGGTTCCGATGCCGGGCGCGCCAGTGGTCAAGGTCAAACCAGTGGGCAATGTGTCGGAGATGACGTAGTTGCTGACACCGGTCGTCAGCCCGCCGTTGTTGCGCACACTCAAGGTATAGCTGCCGGGCGCGCCCACGGTGAAGCTGGCGGGCGAGCTTTTGAGAACCACCAAGTCAGGGCAGCCGCCTGCGGTACAGACAGTGGTCGTGATGCTGCTGCTGTTGTTGCCGTTGTTGCTGGCAGGCTCGCCGCCGCCGGATACCGTGGCGGTGTTGTTCACGCTGGGTACGGCGGCTGCGGCAGGCAATACCGTCAGTGTGATGGCGTTGGCGTTGCTGGCACCCGGCGCCATGGCGGCGGCGCTGGTACAGACCATGCGGGAGCCTCCTGGCGCGTTGTCGCCTGCGGCAGGCGTATTCAGCGCACATGTCCAGCCGGTGCTGGCGGCGGATACGAAGGTCAGGCCCGCAGGCAACACATCGGTCACCGTGTAGGTGTTGGCACCCGTGGTCAGGCTGCCCAGCGTATTGTTGGCCACGAGGGAGTAGGTGGCATTGGTGCCCACGGCAAAGGAGCTGGTGGCTGTCTTGACAACCTGTATATCCGGACTGGGCGTGATGGTGACGCTGGCCTGGTCATCCTGCGGGGTTACATTGTTGTTGGGTATGGAATCGGGGTCGAACAGGTCGGAATAAGACACCTGCGCGGTGTTGGTGATCGGGGTCGTGCCTGTGACGGCGGCATTGATCGTCAGGGTCGCCGAGGCGCCGTTGTTGAGCGCGCCCAGCCGCCA
>JANNEZ010000213.1:0-16593 GCA_031379255.1 Rhodoferax sp.
GAAGCATCGTGGTGTAATCTGTGAAAAATGCGGCGTGGAAGTCACGCTTGCCAAAGTACGCCGTGATCGCATGGGACATATTGAACTTGCCAGCCCGGTAGCGCATATCTGGTTCTTGCGTTCCTTGCCGTCGCGCATGGGTTTGCTGCTTGACATGACACTGCGCGATATCGAACGCGTGTTGTATTTTGAAGCTTACGTGGTCACAGACCCTGGCATGACGCCGCTGAAGAAATACAGCATCATGACGGAAGACGACTTCGACGCCAAGTTCAAGGAATACGGCGACGAGTTCACAGCCAAGATGGGCGCAGAAGGCATCAAGGAACTGCTGCAAAGCATCGACATCGATGGCTCGATTGAAAAGCTGCGCAATGACCTGACCGGCTCCGAGCTGAAGATTAAGAAAAACGCCAAGCGCCTCAAAGTGCTCGAGGCGTTCAAGAAGTCGGGCATCAAGCCCGACTGGATGGTGCTTGAGGTATTGCCCGTGTTGCCGCCGGATCTGCGTCCGCTGGTGCCGCTGGACGGTGGCCGTTTCGCCACCTCCGACCTGAACGACCTGTACCGCCGCGTCATCAACCGCAACAGCCGCCTGCGCCGTTTGCTGGAGTTGAAAGCGCCGGAAATCATCGCCCGCAACGAAAAGCGCATGTTGCAGGAAGCGGTGGACTCATTGCTCGACAACGGCCGCCGCGGCAAAGCCATGACCGGCGCCAACAAGCGCGCGCTCAAGTCGCTGGCCGACATGATCAAAGGCAAGAGCGGCCGTTTCCGCCAGAACTTGCTGGGCAAGCGGGTCGACTACTCCGGCCGCTCCGTCATCGTGGTGGGCCCAACGCTCAAACTCCACCAGTGCGGCCTGCCCAAACTGATGGCGCTCGAGTTGTTCAAGCCCTTCATCTTCTCGCGCCTGGAAGCCATGGGCATCGCCACGACGATCAAGGCCGCCAAGAAGGAAGTTGGGTCCGGCACACCGGTGGTTTGGGACATTCTGGAAGAGGTCATCAAGGAGCATCCGGTCATGTTGAACCGGGCGCCAACGCTGCACCGTCTGGGCATCCAGGCCTTTGAGCCCATTCTGATTGAGGGCAAAGCCATCCAGCTTCATCCGCTGGTTTGCGCGGCCTTCAACGCCGACTTCGACGGCGACCAGATGGCAGTGCACGTGCCCTTGTCGGTAGAGGCGCAGATGGAATGCCGCACCTTGATGCTGGCCTCCAACAACGTGCTCTTCCCCTCCAACGGCGAGCCGTCCATCGTCCCGTCGCAAGACGTGGTGCTGGGTCTGTACTACACCACGCGCGAACGCATCAACGGCAAAGGCGAAGGCCTTATTTTCTCCGATACCGGGGAAGTGCGCCGCGCTTTCGATGCCAAGGAAGTCGAGCTCAACTCGCGCATCAATGTGCGGTTGACCGAATACACCAAGAACAAGGAAACCGGCGAATTTGAAGCGTCGACCAAGCTCTGGGAAACCACGGCCGGGCGCGCGCTGTTGTCGGAAATCCTGCCCAAAGGCCTTCCCTTCTCCAACCTGAACAAGGCGCTCAAGAAGAAGGAAATCTCCAAACTGATCAACGTCTCCTTCCGCAAATGCGGGTTGAAAGAGACGGTCGTGTTTGCCGATAAATTGCTGCAAGCGGGCTTTCGCCTGGCGACGCGCGCCGGCATTTCGATCTGCATCGACGACATGCTGGTGCCGCAGGAGAAAAAGGAAATCGTCGCCCGTGCGCAGCGCGAAGTCAAAGAGATCGAACAGCAGTACGTCTCGGGGCTGGTGACTGCCGGCGAACGGTACAACAAAGTCGTCGATATCTGGGGCAAGTCAGGTGACGAAGTCTCCAAGGTGATGATGGCCGGCCTGTCCAAGGAAATGGTCACCGACCGCCACGGAAAACTGGTTCAGCAAGAGTCGTTCAACTCGATCTACATGATGGCTGACTCCGGCGCGCGCGGTTCCGCCGCCCAGATCCGCCAGGTGGCCGGCATGCGCGGCTTGATGGCCAAGCCGGACGGCTCGATCATCGAAACGCCCATCACGGCCAACTTCCGCGAAGGCTTGAACGTGCTGGAGTACTTCATCTCCACCCACGGCGCGCGCAAAGGCCTGGCCGATACGGCGCTGAAGACCGCCAACTCCGGGTACCTCACACGCCGGCTGGTTGACGTGACGCAAGACCTGGTGGTCACTGAACAAGACTGCGGCACGCACAACGGTTACCTCATGCGCGCGATTGTCGAAGGCGGCGAGGTCATCGAATCCCTGCGCGACCGCGTTTTGGGGCGCACTGCGGCTGAAGACGTGTTGCATCCTGAAAGCCGCGCCGTGCTCGTCAAGGCCGGTGGCATGCTGGACGAAGATGTCATCGACGAGCTTGAAGCGCAAGGCGTCGATGAAGTCAAAGTCCGGACGGCGCTGACCTGCGAAACACGTTTTGGCATTTGCGCCAAGTGTTATGGCCGCGACCTGGGCCGTGGCGGCCTGGTCAACGGCGGTGAAGCGGTCGGCGTGATCGCCGCGCAATCCATCGGCGAGCCGGGCACCCAGCTCACCATGCGCACGTTCCACATCGGCGGCGCCGCGTCGCGTGCTGCGGTGGCCTCCAGCGTGGAAGCCAAGTCCAACGGCAACATTGGCTTCAATGCCACCATGCGCTACGTGACCAACAGCAAGAAAGAACTGGTGGTGATCGCCCGTTCCGGCGAAATCGTCATCCATGACGAACACGGCCGCGAGCGCGAGCGCCACAAGGTGCCGTACGGCGCCGTGTTGACGGTCAAAGCCGACCAGACCGTCAAGGCGGGCACGATTCTGGCCAACTGGGATCCGCTGACGCGACCCATCATCACCGAGTTCGCCGGCAAGGCCCAGTTCGAGAACGTCGAAGAAGGCCTGACGGTGGCTCGCCAGGTCGATGACGTGACCGGCCTGTCCACACTGGTCGTCATTGACCCGAAACGCCGCGGCTCCGCCAAGGTGATCCGTCCGCAGGTCAAGTTGATCGACGCCACCGGCCACGAGGTGAAGATTCCCGGCACCGACCACTCGGTGACCATCGGCTTCCCGATTGGCTCGCTGGTGCAGGTGCGTGACGGCCAGGACGTCGGCCCTGGCGAAGTGCTGGCGCGCATCCCGGTCGAAGGCCAGAAGACCCGCGACATCACCGGCGGTTTGCCGCGTGTCGCCGAGTTGTTCGAAGCGCGTTCGCCCAAAGACAAGGGCGTGCTGGCTGAAATGACCGGCACCGTGTCATTCGGCAAGGAAACCAAAGGCAAGGTGCGCCTGCAGATCACTGATCCGGAAGGCTCGGTGTGGGAAGACCTCGTGCCCAAGGAGAAAAACATCCTGGTGCACGAAGGCCAGGTTGTCAACAAGGGCGAGAGTGTGGTGGACGGCCCAGCCGACCCGCAAGACATCCTTCGCCTGCTGGGCTCTGAAGAGCTGGCGCGTTACATCGTCGACGAAGTGCAGGACGTCTACCGTCTGCAGGGCGTGAAGATCAACGACAAACACATTGAAGTCATCGTGCGCCAGATGCTGCGCCGTGTGGTGGTCGACAACGTGGGCGAATCCAGCTACATCGCCGGTGAACAGGTCGAACGTTCCGAGATGCTCAACACCAACGACGCCCTGCGCGCCGAAGGCAAAGTGCCCGCCACGTTCACCAACCTGTTGCTGGGCATTACCAAGGCATCGTTGTCGACCGACAGCTTCATCAGCGCCGCATCCTTCCAGGAGACAACGCGCGTGTTGACCGAAGCCGCCATCATGGGCAAACGCGACGAGCTGCGGGGCCTCAAGGAGAACGTGATTGTGGGTCGCTTGATTCCCGCAGGCACGGGCCAGGCCTACCACGAAGCCCGCAAGGTGCGTGAGATGATGGACGACACCGAACGCCGCGCCATTGCCGATGCCGAGGCGGCGGAGCTCGCCGGTGTGACCGAAGGCGCTGACGAGGCCGCTGCTGACGCGGCGCCCTGAAACGAGCACCCAGGCGCTTGATGCGAAGACGCCTCAAACCCAGAGCCGCAAGGCCGGGGGTTTGGGGTGTTTTTCTTTGGAGCGGGTGTTTTCGGACCGCTTGCTGGCCCGTTGGCCACCACTTATTTGCTATATATTAAGTAGCAACAAAGCGCCATTTCATGTGACTTTAGGCCTGATTTTGTTTAAAAATTCGAGAAATCGGGGCGTTTCGACACTAATCGTACCCAAATTGGGTATTAATTCAGCATGAACCCCGTTGTCGAACGCATCGACCCGCCGCTGTGGCAAAAACTCCAGGCGGTCGCGCGCGTGGTGTTGGCCGTGCGCCAGGGCGGCTCGACCACCCATGCGCTGGAACAAACCCCGCTGGCCCTGCGCGCGGGCGTGCAGGCGCTGTCGTTCCAGGTGCTGAGAAACCTCGGCCGGGCCGAGGCGCTTCGAAGCGGACTCGCGCCCCGCACGCCGCCACCCGCCGCCGACGCGCTCCTGTGCGCAAGCCTGGCCTTGGCCTGGAGCGACGAACACGCGCCTTTTGACGTTCACACGCTGGTGAACCAGGCCGTCGAGGCGGCCAAGCGGCAAGCTGCAACCCAGGCGCAGGCGAACTTCATCAATGCCTGCCTGTGGCGTTTCATGCGCGAGCGGGCGACCCTTGTGGCGCGCACGTCGCAGCAGGAAACGGCGCTTTGGAACCACCCGCTGTGGTGGATCAAGCGGCTGAAGCTCGACCATCCTGATCAATGGCAAGCCATTCTGGCGGCCAACAACCGCCAGGCGCCGATGACACTGCGGGTCAACCAGGCCCAATCGTCCCGAGACGCTTACCTGGCCTGGCTCGCGAAGGAAAACATCGCTGCGCGGGCGAATGGCCCGCACGGCGTGACCCTGACCAAAGCCTTGGCCGTGTCGTCCATCCCCGGTTTTGCGGAAGGTGTGGTTTCGGTGCAGGACAGCGCGGCACAAATGGCGGCGCCTTTGCTGCTGGACGGCGTGCAAGACCTGAAGGCGCTCAGGGTCCTGGACGCCTGCGCTGCCCCGGGCGGCAAAACCGCCCACCTGCTGGAAATGGGCGTGCGGGATGTCACGGCCATCGACAGCGACGCCACGCGCATCGATAAAATCAGGCAAACGCTCACCCGCATCGGCCTGCGTGCGAACGTCATCACCGGTGACGCTGCCAATCCGCCACAGTGGTGGGACGGCACGTTGTTTGACGCCATCTTGCTGGACGCGCCGTGCACCGCGTCAGGCATTGTGCGGCGTCATCCCGACGTGCGGTGGCTGCGGCGTGAGACCGACGTGGACCAGCTTGCGCAAACCCAGGCCAGGCTGCTGCAGTCGCTTTGGCCTTTGCTGAGGCCGGGCGGGCGCATGGTGTATGGCACCTGCTCGGTTTTCCGGGCCGAAGGAGCGCAGCAGGTGCAAACGTTTCTTGCACACAACACCGACGCCGCGTTGTTGCCGTCGCCGGGGCCTATATTGCCCTTTTTCGGGGCAAATCAGGAGGCTGTCCCGGACAATTCAACGGATGACCACGACGGGTTTTTTCTCGCGCTGCTGGAAAAACGTGCGGCTTGAATGGGCCGCCCTGCTGGTTTGCGCCGCCCTGTTGAATGCAGTGTCATTCAGCGCCCATGGCGCGCCCGGCGACCCGCTCAACTCTGCGGGCGCGGAAATCAGCCAATTGCAGATCGAGCGCAATCCAGACGGCGTGTATTTGAGCGCGGCGATCCGCTTTGAGTTGCCGTCCGCCGTTGAAGACGCCTTGTTCAAGGGTGTTCCGATGTATTTCGTCGCCGAAGCCGATGGTTTCCGTTCCCGCTGGTACTGGTATGACAAGCGCCTGTTTTCCGTCGAACGGCATTTCCGCCTGGCCTACCAGCCGCTCACCCGCCGCTGGCGCATCAATGTGGCTTCGGGCGCGATCACCTCGGGCAGCCTGGGTCTCTCGTTGAACCAGAACTTTGAGACCCTGCCTGAAGCGATGGCGGCCATCAAGCGGATTTCCGGCTGGAAGATCGGCGATGCGGGCGACCTCGAAGGCGATCCGCGCGCCAGTGTGGAGTTCCGCTTTCGACTCGATCTCACGCAGCTTCCGCGGCCGTTCCAAATTGGCGTATTGGGCCAGGCCGACTGGAACATTTTTGCCAGTGCGGTGCAGCCGCTTGGCGCGCCTGGCGCGCCGGGCGCCCGGTGAGCCGGCCACCGCCTGACAGCGCCATGCAACCCAGCGCGCATCCACTGCCCCCACAGAGCTCGCGGGCCATGCGCTGGACGCTGGGTGTGGGTGTTGCCGCGATGGCGGCTATCGGCCTGGTGTTGTTGTTCCTGTTGACCCAGGCCACCAACAACCGCGAGTTGTACGAACGCAATTACCAGTTGCTGTTCCAGCTCAATGTGGTGGTGGCCGTGTTGCTGCTGGGCGCGATTGGCTGGATCGCTCTTCGCCTGTGGCTGCGGTTGCGCCAAGGCCGGTTTGGCAGCCGCTTGCTGGTGCGGCTGGCGGCGGTGTTTGCCTTGGCCGGGTTTGCGCCGGGCCTGTTGATTTATGTTGTGTCTTACCAGTTTGTCTCGCGTTCGATTGAAAGCTGGTTTGACGTCAAGGTCGAAGGCGCGCTGGACGCCGGTCTCAATCTCGGCCGTGTCACGCTGGAAACCCTTACCAACGACCTGGCCACCATGGCCAAATCGGCCGCCACACAACTGGCGGACGCGCCGGACGCCACCGCCGCCCTGCCCCTGGAGCGCATCCGCGACCAGCTGGGCGCCACCGATGTGGTGTTGTGGGGCGCCTCCGGCCAGGCCATTGGCGGCGCGGGCCAGTCGCGCTTCCTGCTCAGTCCCGAGAAACCGACGGCGCAGCAGTTCCGCGCCGCGCGCAGCCAGAAATCCGCCACCTGGGTGGAGGGTCTTGACGAGGCCACCGCCAGCACAGTGGGCAACGCCCGCATCAAGGCTCTGGTACCCGTGACCAGCCCGCGCTTCGAGATTCAGGGGGAGCAGCGCTTCTTGCAGGTGACGCAGTCCTTGCCGTCCACCCTGGTGGTCAACGCCCTGGCGGTGACCGAAGCCAACCGCGAGTACCAGGAGCGCGCACTGGCCCGCGATGGCCTCAAGCGCATGTACATCGGCACCTTGACCTTGAGCCTTTTCCTGGCCGTCTTTGGCGCGGTGTTGCTGGCGGTGCTGATTGGCAACCGGATCGCCCGGCCCTTGCTGCTTCTGGCCGAAGGCGTGCGTCAGGTCGCGGCGGGCGATTTCACGCCCAAGGCAGCGTTGCGGGGGCGCGATGAACTCGGCGGCCTGACACGATCGTTTGCCGACATGACCCAACAGCTCTCCGACGCACGCCAGGCCGTTGAAAGCAGCATGGCGCAAGTCAGCGCGGCGCGTGCCAATTTGCAGACGATTCTGGACAACCTCACCGCCGGCGTGATGGTGCTGGACGCTGACGGCGTCATCGTCTCTTCCAACCCCGGCGCCACCCGCATCTTGCGCTCGCCCATCGCCGCCTTTGAGGGCCGCCGGCTGGCAGAAATCGAAGGCCTGGAGGAGTTCGCCGCCAACGTGCAGGCCCAGTTCAAGCTGTTTCTGGGGGAACGCAAGGCGCATGGCCTGGACCATTGGCAGCAGTCTTTTGAATTGGGCGTGGCGCAGGGCGGCATGGTCGGCCAGTCCTCCCAAAACGCGACGACGCTGGTGGCACGGGGCGCCGAACTGCCCGGCGCAAACCGCCTGCTGGTGTTTGACGACATCTCCGAGATCGTGTCGGCGCAGCGTTCGCAGGCCTGGGGTGAAGTGGCACGGCGGCTGGCCCACGAAATCAAAAATCCGCTGACACCCATCCAGCTGTCCGCCGAACGCCTGGCGATGAAACTCGGCGGCAAAGTCGATGCGCCGGAGCAGGCGATTTTGACCAAGTCGGTCAAAACCATCGTCGACCAGGTCGACGCGATGAAGCGCCTCGTCAACGAGTTCCGCGACTACGCGCGGCTGCCGTCAGCCGACCTCAAACCGCTCGACCTGAACAACTTGATCCAGGAAGTGGCCCACCTTTATGCCCCGGAAAATGCCCGCGTGCCGGTACAACTCGAGCTCGATCCGGTTTGCCCCGACATTTTGGGAGACAGCCAGCAACTGCGCCAGGTGGTGCACAACCTGCTGCAAAACGCGCAGGACGCGACCCTGGCAGCGGGCGTGCCCGGCGCCAGCGTGGTTCTGCGGACCCACTGGAATGAAACCTCAAAACGGGTTCGTTTGACGGTGCTCGACAGCGGCGCCGGGTTTCCCGACAACATCCTCGCGCGCGCGTTTGAGCCTTATGTCACCACCAAGGTCAAGGGAACCGGGCTGGGCCTGGCGGTGGTGAAGAAAATCGCCGACGAGCACGGCAGCCGGGTTGACATTGCCAACCGCACGGTCGACGGCAAAGTACTGGGCGCCCAAGTGTCGTTATCATTCGCAACAGCCGCAACTGTGGCAGAAAACGCAAAAGGGCCGGTCTGAGGCAGCGCGCCCGCACCCGAGGACAATCGAAACAACTATGGCAAACATACTGGTGGTGGACGACGAGCTGGGCATTCGGGACCTGTTGTGGGAAATCCTCAACGACGAGGGCCACACCGTCGAACTTGCCGAAAACGCCGCGCAGGCGCGCGCCGCCCGTCTCAAAGAGCGCCCCGACCTCGTGTTGCTTGACATCTGGATGCCCGACACGGATGGCGTAACGCTGCTCAAGGAGTGGTCGTCGGCAGGTATTCTCACCATGCCTGTCATCATGATGAGCGGGCACGCCACCATCGACACGGCGGTGGAGGCGACAAAAATAGGCGCGCTGGCGTTTCTTGAAAAGCCCATCACCATGCAAAAACTGCTCAAAGCGGTCGAGCAGGGTTTGGCGCGCGGCGCCGCGCGCAAGGCGCCGTCGCCCGTGCTGGCGCAGCCGGTTGCGCACTTGGTGGAGATGCCCGCGCCCGCAGGGCAAACCATGGTGCCACTGGCCGCCGGCGGCAACCAGGCCTGGCAGAGCTTCATGCTTGACAAACCCCTGCGTGAAGGGCGCGACGAATTCGAGAAGGCCTATTTTGAATACCACCTGGCCAAGGAAAACGGCTCCATGACCCGCGTCGCCGAAAAAACCGGCCTCGAGCGCACCCACCTTTACCGCAAACTCAAACAGCTCGGCGTTGACCTGACGCGGGGCAAACGCAACGCGGTTTAACGCGTTTTCAGAGGGTGTTGCTGCGAATTTGCAGGTTCTCGCCTGCTATAATTCCTCCGGTAAATCCGTATTCAAATCCGCCTGAGCGTAGGCGCGCCGACGCAGACAGTGCTTCAGGCACGGCCAGGAGGCGCAACACCCGGTCGGGCGAATTTGAATGCGGATTTTGGCCCGGTAGCTCAGTCGGTAGAGCAGAGGATTGAAAATCCTTGTGTCGGTGGTTCGATTCCGCCCCAGGCCACCAAATTCAAACGCCTCGGTATCGTCACGATGCCGGGGCGTTTTTCATTGAAATTAACACCCATGTTAATTTGTAGGTGACATCAACGCGCCACAGCCCGTTTTTGAGAAATTTTGAGCCTAAAGTCACTATTTATACAGATTTTTAGCTATTAAAATAATAGCTAAAAATAGTTGCTTAATTTGCGGGAACGGGTTTCGCCTCAGCCGCCAGCGCCGCCTTCTTGGCAAACTCCGCCCGCAGCGCCCTGAGTTTTTCGCGCGGGTCTTCGCGCGTGGCGGTTTTCTCCAGCGCCATTTCGGCGATGAAACGACTGGGTCTGGCGGGCACACTTTCGCGGCCTTTTTTGCGGCGTTTGGTCCAGCTCACGGCAAGGCTGCGTTGCGCCCGGGTGATGCCCACGTACATCAGTCGGCGTTCTTCTTCAAGGCGGCTTTCGAAGTCGTTGCCGACGGTGTCGTCGGCACTCAGGCGGAAAGGCAGCAGGCCCTCGTTCACGCCCACCAGCAACACGTGCGGCCACTCCAGGCCCTTGGCGGCGTGCAGGGTTGAGAGCGTCACCACGTTTTGGTCGGTTTCGCGCTCGGAAATCGTTGACAACAGGGAAACAGTTTGAGCCACTTCGAGCAGCGACTTCACCTCGACGGATTCATTCGCGCCCGACATATCGTCGATCTGCCCGCCACAACGGGCTGACATCCACTCGCAGAAATCCAGCACATTGCCCCATCGCGCGGCGGCAAGTTTCTCGGTCTCTTCGCCATCTTGCAGATGCTGCTCGTAGCCGATCTCCTTGAGCCACCCGCGCAAGAAATCCGCAGCGGCTTCGGCGCCCAGCGTCTGGCGCGCGCGGAACTCCAGGTCGTTCACATAGCGGCCAAACTCGTGCAGGCTGCCCAGTGTTTTCTTGCTGACCACGCTGCCCAGAGACGGTGAAAACAGCGCCTCGAACAGGCTCAGTTTGTAGCTGGATGCAAACTTGCCCAGTTGCTCCAGCGTCTGGTGGCCAATGCCGCGTTTGGGCGAAGTGACGGCGCGCAGAAAGGCCGGGTCGTCGTCGTTGTTGATCCACAGGCGGAACCAAGCGCACAGGTCTTTGACCTCAGCGCGGTCGAAAAAACTGGTGCCGCCCGAGACCTTGTAGGGAATCTGCGCCTTGCGCAGCGCCTTCTCAAAGGGTTTGGCCATGTGGTTGGCGCGGTAGAGGATGGCAAAGTCTCGATGGTCTCTGTATTGGATTTGCGCTGCGCCCGTCACCTCCCTGGCGTTGCGCGATTCGGCCAGCACCTGCGTGCCCGCGATCAGCCCCTGAATGCGTGCCACCGCGCGCTCGGCTTCGTGCTCTTCGTTGTCGGCATCGACCACCCGCACCGGCTCGCCCACGCCCAGATTGCTCCACAGGTTTTTCGGAAAGAGTTTCGGGTTGGGCGCAATCACGTTGTTGGCCGCCTGCAAAATCGCGCCGGTGGATCGGTAGTTCTGCTCCAGCTTGATCACCTTGAGCGCCGGGAAGTCGAGCGGCAGCCGCTTCAGGTTGTCCAGCGTCGCGCCGCGCCAGCCGTAGATGCTCTGGTCGTCGTCCCCCACGGCGGTGAACCTGGCTTCCTTGGCCGGTTTGCCGCCCACCAACAGTTTCAACAAGTCATATTGCGTGGCATTGGTGTCCTGGTACTCATCCACCAGCAAGTGGCCGACTTGGGCCTGCCACTTTTGCGCGACGTCCGCGTGGTTTTGCAGCAGCTTGAGCGGCAGGCTGATCAGGTCGTCAAAGTCAACACTTTGGTAGGCGGTGAGCCGCTCTTCGTAACGCGCCATGATGCGGGCGATCTGGCGTTCGTCATTGTCTTTGGCCTGCGCTTCGGCAGCGGCGGCGTTCAGGCCCCTGTTTTTCCACAAAGAGATTGTCCACTGCCAACCACGAGCGACTTTCGCGTCGGTGGTGCCGCCCGCGTCTTTCAAGATGCTGGTCACGTCGTCGCTGTCGAGAATCGAAAACGCCGGTTTCAGCCCCAATGCCGCGCCGTCGGTCCGCAACATGCGCACGCCCAGCGCGTGAAAAGTGCAGATCACCACCTCTTTGGCGGCGCGGCCAATCAGCGCTTTGGCGCGCTCGCGCATCTCGGCCGCCGCCTTGTTGGTGAAGGTGATGGCGTAAATGCGTTTGGGCTCAAGCCCGGCCTGGATCAAGCGCCCGATCTTGCGCGTGATGACGCGCGTCTTGCCCGAGCCCGCCCCGGCGAGCACCAGGCAGGGGCCGTGCATAAAGTTGACGGCTTCCTGCTGAGCGGTGTTCAGGCCAGGGCCCGATGCCGGTTGTAACATGTTGATTGGATTAGTGAAAATTCAATTTCATGCATATTTGACGTTATAACATCAAATATGCATAATTCCAGATATGACTGATTCTGTATCCAGTATTTTTGCTGATTTTGAGGTGATGAAACCTTATAACCCATGGTGGGCCGACGCTGCCACGGCGTTCAAGGGTGTGCCCGATTTTCGCCGCGATGTGTTCGATGCCTTGTACGCGGATGTGAAATCTCTGCCGCAGATGGTCTCTGTGACCGGGCCGCGCCGAGTGGGCAAGAGCACGCTGCTGCTGCAATGCATTAAGCAATTGATTTCGGACGCGCCTGACGGGGCTGCGCAGGCGCAGCGCATCGTTTACTTCTCCATGCAAGACCCGGGGCTGGAACTGCCAGGTTTCAACCAAGACAAGTTTTTCAATGATTTGGTGGCAGCGGCTGTCGAGGCGTCAAAACAGGGCCTTACGTACTTGTTTCTCGACGAAATCCAGCGGTTTCCGCGATGGGAGCTGTACCTCAAAAAATATTACGACCTGAAAACGCCTGTGCGCATCGTCGTGTCCGGCTCAGCCAGCACGCCGATCTTCAAGAAGTCGCGGGAGAGTTTGCTGGGGAGGATCAAGGATTACCACGTGCTGCCGTTTAGTTTTCGGGAGTGGGATACCTTGCGCAATCAACAGCTTCCATTTGGGATGCGGCCATATATCGGGAGCAGTGCTCTTATGCACATAGTTGGCAACGAAATTCGGCAACGCGGCGTGGACGTGTGGTTGCCACTCCTTCGGGAGCATAGCGACGGCTGGGGAATTCAAATAGAGGTCATTGAATCGTTCCTCTTCGAAGGCGGCTTCCCCGAAGTCTGGAACCTCCCCACGCTGCTGCAAAAGCAGGACTACCTCTACCAAAACCAGGTCGAACGCGTTATCTTTGAAGACCTGCTGCTCGCCGCCGAATTCCGCAAACCCGAGATGTTGCGGCGCTTCTATTTGGGTTTGCTCAAGGATCCGGGACGCGAGACCAATCTGTCCCAACTCAGCAAAGAAATCGAACTGGCCCGCACGACGATCGAAACCTATTTTCCGCTGCTGGAAGCAACCGACCTGGTCTGGCGCCTGCACAAACACACCAGCACCAAGGCCACCCCCAAAGCGGGCAATTTCAAAACTTATCTGGTTGACCTGGCGGTGCGCAACGCGGTGATGAAACTCAGCCAGGAGCAGATGGTGGCCGACCCAACGCTGATGGGCGCCTACGCAGAAAACGTCGTCGCCAACCACCTGCGGCGTTGGCCCGGGCTGGTGGAGCTGGGTTACTGGCGCCGCAACAACGACGAGATCGACTTCATCGTTGACCTTGGCCACAGCATGATCGGCATCGAAGTCAAATACCGCAACCAGGTACAAGACAAGGATGCGCTCAAAGCGGCAGACCTTGCCAAACAGTTGAATTGTGCCGCCTGCATCGTGGTCAGCAAAACGGCTTTGCCGCAGGAAGACGTGGCCCGCCTCACTGCCAAATCGGCCGTTCCACTCGCGGTTGTGCCGCTGGCGGCGTTTTTGATGTTGTTTTAACGGCAAGGACGCGTCCCACGGCAAGTCGGGGAAAATAAAAACGTGCTGCAAATCCTCCTCGTCACCTTCCCCTTCTTCGCCCTCGTGCTCGCTGGCTTCATCGCCGGCAGGCGCGGCTGGCTGCCGCTGGAGTCGATTCCGGGCTTGAACGGTTTTGTGCTGTATTTCGCGCTGCCGTGTATGTTGTACCGCTTTGGCGCCGGGCTGCCGATTGCCGACCTGCTGGACGCCAGCGTTTTTTTGCCCTACTTGTTGTGTGCGTTGGTGATGGTCGGGTTTGCCATCGCCATCAGCTTCAACGCGCGCATCGGCTGGAAGGACGCATCACTCGGCGCGCTGGTGGCTGCGTTTCCCAATACCGGCTTCATGGGCGTGCCGCTGATCGTGGCGCTGTTGGGCACGGCGGCGGCGGGGCCGGCGATCATCACCATCACGGTCGACTTGCTGATCACCAGCTCTTTGTGCATCGCGCTTTCGACGCTGGACAGCGCGGACGACCACGGCGCGTCCAAAGCCCTGAAAAACGCGCTTAAAGGGGTGGCCCTGAACCCGATGCCCTGGGCGATTTTGGCCGGCGCCGTCAGCTCTGCCATCCAGCTGGAACTGCCCGGACCGCTGGAGAAGACCCTGGGCATGCTGGCCGACGCCGCGTCGCCGGTGGCCTTGTTCACCATTGGCGCGGTGCTGGCGCGATCACAAATACTCACGGCCCGCGGCCACGCCGAACCTTTGCCGTTGCGTGACTATTTGCCGGTTGCCGTTCTCAAACTCCTGGTGCACCCGCTTTTGGTGCTGGTGGTCGGCAGCGCTGCAATCCAGCTTGGCGTGCCTCTGAGCAAATTCGCCCTGATGGTGATGGTGCTGGTGGCTGCATTGCCCAGCGCCAGCAATGTGGCCATGCTGGCGGAACGTTTTGACGCTGACAGCGGCCGCATTGCCCGCATCATCCTGGTGACAACGGCGGCGTCTTTCCTGAGCTTTTCAGCGATTGTGAGCTGGCTGACGTGACATCAACTGCGCGCCATAACCCATAACCCATAACCCATCACCAGCAAGAGGGCCGGGTTGGCGGGCGAGCCGAAGGTGTCGTATTCAATGGTGAGGCCGTTGGGGGTCTTGATCTGTGTCATCGTCAAAGCAGTTTAGGGCAAAGCGCCAAGCGCGTTGCGTGAAATGCGGCGCGCTGATAGCATGGACTGGCGCTGTCAACCCCATCAAGGAGAAGCCGTGAAACGCATCACACACAGGGTTTCGGGCCTGGTTCTCGCTGTGTCCGCGGGCCTGGCGCAGGCCGCCGGCATTGACGACTACAAAGACCTGCGCCTGCCCGAAGTGCCGCGCGCCCTGGCCGGCAAAGGCCAGGTCTCGGTGATGTTCATCGGTGTCTCGACGCTGCTGTTTGACGACGGCGAAACCGCCATCCTGACCGACGGCTACTTCAGCCGGCCGGGGCTGTCGGCCCTGCCCAGCATCGAGCCCAACAAAACCCGCGTCACCCAGGCACTGGAGCGCGCCGGGGTGAAAAAATTGGCAGCGGTGATCCCCGTGCACTCCCATTTCGACCACGCGCTGGACTCGCCCCTGGTGGCGCAGCTCACGGGCGCGCTTTTGGTCGGCTCGGAGTCTACCGCCAACATCGGGCGCGGGCAGGATTTGCCCGAGGCGGCTATTCGCGTCGTGAAGGGTGGCGACGCGCTGAGTTTTGGCAAATTCAAGGTGAGCTTCATCAAGTCCGAGCACATGCCGGCCAACTTTGCGCTGGGCCACATTACCGCGCCGCTGAAGTTTCCGACCCGGGCGTCTGAGATGAAAATGGGCGACCCCTTTTCCATCCTGATCGAAAACGAAGGCCGCAGTTATTTGATCCAGGCCAGCGCCGGTTACGCGGCGGGCGCGCTGGCTGGGCGCAAGGCCGATGTGGTGTTTCTGGGCATCGGCGGCCTCGGCGCCAAAGACGAGGCGCACCAGGACGGCTACTGGAAGGAAATCGTGCAGGCGGTGGGCGCCAAACGGGTGGTGCCGATCCATTGGGACAATTTTTATATTTCGCTGGATCGGCCCTTGGTGGCGCCCCCCGGCATTGAGCGCAGCATGGAGGGTGTGACGGCGCGCGGCAAACGCGACACCATCGATATCCGCATGCCGATGGAATGGCGATGGGCGGATCCGGCAGCGGGGCTCCAGTGAGAGTTTTGCCTGCGTGGGTCGATTTGATTCAATCGTACCCAATTTGGGGTTTATTGCGGTTGTTACAGGGGTTTTTCGCCGGATTTTAAATGAAATCGGCATCCAAGTCACGTAAACAAACAATAATTAGCTATAATAAACATAGCAATCCGCAGCCCTCAACCGGACGATTGATGAGCACCCGTGAACCGGCCTGATGGATTGCGGCGTGAGGGCGTCAGGGTTTGCCGGAATCGGCGCCGTTCAAATCAACTGCGGATCCACATCCACCGCCCAGCGGATCAAGCCCTTGCCGCTGGGGCCTTTGCGGGTTGTGTGCAACACCGTGTGCCAGGCGGCGAGGAAGGCCTGCAGCCGGGCGCGCGACGGGCTTTCGACCAGCATCTGGGCGCGCTCCACATTGGCCACGCGCTGGATGCCCATGGGCACGGCGGGGTAGGCCGTCACGTAGGCCGCTTCGGGCAGCGCCTGCGCATCGGCGCTGGCTGTGGTCAAAAACAGCTGGGCCGCCTCTTGCGTGCGGGCATCGGCACGCACCAGCGCCTGAAAGCTGAAGGGCGGCAGGCCCGCGGCCTGGCGTTCCTTCAACTGCTGGCCGGCGAAGGCGGCAAAGTCGTGGCGCTTCAGCGCTTCAAACAGCGGGTGCTTCGGGTAGAAGGTCTGGATCCACATTTCGCTGGCGCTGGTGATGGCGGCGTCGCGCCCGGCGCGCCCGGCGGCCTGCATCAAGAGGCCAAAAAGCCGCTCGGGGGCGCGGAAATCGCTGGAGAAGAGGGCTCCATCGGGGTTGACCGCCGCCACCAGCGTGACGCGGCGAAAGTCGTGGCCCTTGGCGATCATCTGCGTGCCGACCAACACGTCCACCTCGCCGCCGTGCACCAGGGCCAGCTGTTTTTCCAGCTCGCCTTTGAGGCGGGTGCTGTCGGCGTCGATGCGCGCCAGGCGAAGCGGCCCGCCGTCCGGGCGGCGCACATCGCCCAGCAATTCGGCCAAGTGCTCCTCCAGCCGTTCGGTGCCGCGCCCGACCGCCTGCAGGTCGAGGTTGCCGCATTCGGGGCAGGCGCGCGGCACTGGTTCGG
>JANNEZ010000228.1:0-5259 GCA_031379255.1 Rhodoferax sp.
GTCTTTCTCGTAAGTCTTGCCGGCGGCGGTGATTTTTTGCACCGCGTCGGCCACGCGGCCACTGGTGTAAAGGCTGGATTCGAGGTAGTAGTTGTCGAACGTGACGGCGAAGGCTTTCAAGTCCAGGTCCTGCTCGTGGCGCAGGTAGGCGACGGCGAATTCACGCATGCCGTCGAGGTCGTTGATGTCGCCGGAAGCAGTGAACTCGCGGTCATCGGAGGTGACGGTTTTTTTCGCCAGAAAGTCGTCGGCAATGTCCTGGATGTATTCGCCGTTGTAGGCCGGCGCGTTTTCGCCGCTCGGCCAAGCGGCATCTCCCGGTTTGAAGCCGCGGGCGCGCAATTGTGTGCTGCTGGCCAGCGTGTTGATCTGCACACCGGCGTCGTTGTAATAAAACTCGCGGTACACCTCCCAGCCTTGTGTCTGGAACAGCTTGCAAATGGCGTCGCCCAGCGCGGCCTGGCGCCCGTGACCCACGTGCAGCGGGCCGGTCGGGTTGGCGGAGACAAATTCGACCAACACGCGCTGGCCGTTGGCCGGCTGGCTGCCAAATCCGTCGCGGCGCGCCAGCACGTCCCGGATGATGTCCTGCTTGGCGGCGTTTTTCAGGCGGATGTTGATGAAGCCCGGCCCGGCGATGTCGACCGCCTCCACCCAGCGCGCAAACGCGGGCGTGCCCAGCATCTCGGTGCGCAGGGTTTCGGCCAGTTGGCGCGGGTTGGTTTTGAGCGATTTGGCCAGTTGCATCGCCGCCGTGGTGGCCCAATCGCCATGCGACGCCACTTTGGGCGATTCAAACAGGGCTTTGGCGCCGGCGCCGGCACCGGGTGCCAGGCGTACCAGAATCCCTCCCAGGGCTTCGAGCAATTCTTTTTTTGCAGTCAACATGCGTCGATTTTACGGGGCCATGCCGGGTGATCCCGCTGGCCGGGTGCGGCTTCAGTTTGCTATTATTTATATAGCATAAAATGGCTGTTTCACGTGACTTACAGGGCTAAAAAGCTTTGAAATCCGGAAAACTGACCGCCAAAGCAGAAATAATTAACACCCATGTTAACTTTTTAAAGTGAGGCTTTGCCCGCTGGATTCGCCCCTTGCGCCGGGCATCGCTCTTTCCGTATAGGGGTGTATAACCCGGAATCCATTCCAAAACCGAGGAGACCCCATGCGTCTGATCCGTATTTTGAAACTTGCCGCGCTGGCATTCAGCGTGGGGCTTGGCGCCCAGGCCGCCTGGGCGCAAAACTTTCCCACGCGCGCGATCAAGATCGTGGTGCCGGCGACGCCCGGCGGCGCGATTGATCTGATCGCCCGTTCACTGGCTGAAAAAATGACGGTCTCGCTCGGGCAGCCAGTGCTGGTTGAAAACAAGCCCGGCGCGTCGAACAACCTGGGCACCGATTTCGTGGCGAAAAGCGCGCCCGACGGTTACACCCTGGTGATTGTGGCGTCCAGCCACGCGACCAACAAACACCTGTTCAAAGTCATGCCGTATGACCCGGTGAAAGACTTTGCGCCCGTGGCCTACACGCACGTGGTGCCCTTGCTGCTGGCGGTGCACCCGGCCGTGCCGGCCAAAACCGTGCCCGAGCTGGTGAGCTGGATCAAGGCCAACCCGGACAAAGCCATTTACGCCTCCAGCGGCCCCGGCAGCTCCCTGCATATGGCCGCCGAGCTGTTCATGAGCATGAGCAAAACCAAAATGCAACACGTGCCGTACAAGGGCAGTTCAGCGGCGCACCCCGACCTGCTGGCAGGCCGCACGGCGATGATTTTTGACCCGGTGCCGGCCATCCGCGCGCATGTAAAGGCTGGCAGCCTGCGCGGCATTGCCGTCACCACGCTGGGCCGCTCCAGCGCCTTTCCTGAATTGCCGACGATTGCCGAGTCCGGCTTTGCCGGTTACGACGCCAGCACCTGGGGCGGCATTCTGGCGCCCGCCGGAACACCGAAGGACGTGGTGGCCAAGCTCAACCTGGCCATCAACGACGCCCTGAAACTCGAAGACGTGCGCACGCGCCTGATCGGCGCCGGCATTGAAATCCAGAGCGGCACACCGGAACGGTTTGGCGACGTGATCAAAAATGAAGTCGACAAATGGGGGCGCATCGTCAAGGAAGCCGGCATTCAGCCGGAGTGACACCCGGTTTCATCGGGTGCGGTGCCTGGCCTCTGGGCTTGTCGCGGGGCCGCTCCCGGGCGTGGTTGCCGTTACGGCAAGGTCGCCAGCGCCCGCAATTCTTCCGGCGTGGTCGACGGAAAACCGAAGAACTCCAGGTAGGCCGGAATCTGCTCGAACAACATGTCAGTGCCGACCTGAAAGCGGCAGCCGCGGGCCTGGGCGGCCTTCAGGAAAGCCGTCATTTGGGTGGCCATCACGACTTCGCCCACAAACGTGCTGGCGGCCACACGCGACATGTCCATTGGCATCGGATCGCCATCGTTCATGCCCAGGGGCGTGGCGTTGACCACCACGTCAAAACCAGCCGGGTCGTTGGAACCTGTGTGGACCTGCAAAGCCGGGTAATGCTTCTTGAGCCGCTCGCCCAGGGCCTGGGCTGAACCAGCGTTCACGTCAAACAGCGACATCCTGGCCACGCCCGCCGCCGCGAGCGACGCCGCAATGGCGGACCCAACGCCGCCGCTGCCAACCACCAGCACACTGGCGCCCTTGAGCACGACGCCCTTGCGCAACACGCCGCGCACGAAACCTTCACCGTCGAACATATCGCCCTGCAACTGCCCGTTGGGGCCAAGCCGCACGGCATTGCAGGAGCCCGCAATGGCGGCGGTGGGGAACACTTCGTCCAGCAGTCCGATGGCGATGACCTTGTGCGGCATGGTGATCAGCGCGCCACGGATATTGCTCAAGCGAAAAACCAGTTTAAGGAACGCCGGAAAGTCTTCCGGTTTGCAGCCCATGGGGATCACCCGCGCATTCACCCCGGCTTGGTCAAACCAGGGGTTGTAGATCATTGGCGCCTTGAAGCTGTGCGTCGGGAAACCGATGTGGGCGATCAGCTCGGTATGGCCGTTGATGATGCCTTTGGCTGCTGCTTTGACCGCTGTTTCAACCATTATTTGCCCGCCTTTGCCGCAGCGTGGGCGGCGCGCAGCGCCAGCAAATAACTGTCCACGCCAAAGCCGCTGATCTGGCCTTTGATGATCTCGGCAAACACCGACTTGTGGCGGAACTCCTCGCGCGCGTGGATGTTGCTCATGTGCGTTTCAACCACCGGGCAGGTCAGGATGGCCAGCGCATCGCGGATGCCGTAGCTGTAGTGCGTCCAGGCGCCGGCATTGAGCATCACGCCGTCTACACCGTCACGGTAGGCCTGGTGGATGCGCTCGCACATCTCGCCTTCGTGGTTGGTCTGGTAGTGCTCGACGTCGACGCCGAGCTCCTTGCCCAAGGCCACCAGCGAGGCGTTGATCTCGTCCAGCGTGATGGTGCCGTATTGTTTTGGGTCGCGTTTGCCGAACATGTTGTGGTTGATGCCATGCAGCATGAGAAATTTCATGAAGTTTCCTCTGAGAATTGATTCGATGGGGCTGGATTCCGCGATACAAAAATTGCGGAATCCAATCCCAGCGAACCCGGTCTTTTCAGGCCGAGCCTGGGCCGGGCGCGGCAGTTCGCGCCCGGAGGTCCAAATTACTTGCGCAGCTTGGCCAGCTCGGCCATCATTTCATTGACCGTGGCTTCACCGACGTTGGCGCTGAACTGGGCGATCACCGGTTTCATTTTTTCGCGCAGTTTGGCCACCTCAGCCGGTGGGAACACCGTCACGGTCATGCCGTTTTTCTTCAACAGGTCCAGGTGAGCGGCAGCGGCGGCGCGGTTGGCTTCGCGCTGTCCTTTGGCGGCTTCGTCAGCCGAATCGTCCAGGATTTTTTTCTCGGCGGCGGAGAGGCTGTCCCACACTTTTTTGCTGAAAATCACCGACTGGGGGTTGTACTGGTGGTTGGTCAGCGCCAGGTGTTTTTGCACTTCCCAGAACTTGTTGGCGGCGATCACGCCCAAGGGGTTTTCCTGGCCGTCAATGGCTTTTTGCTCAAGGCCGCCATAGACCTCGGGGAAAGGCATGGGCGTGGGGTTGGCGCCCAGGGCTTTGACCCAGGCCACGTTGATCGGGTTGGGGATCACGCGCAGTTTCAGTCCCTCAATATCAGCCACGGTGTTCAGCGGGCGTTTGCTGTTGGTCATGTGGCGGTAGCCGAGTTCCCAGTAAGACAGGCCGACAATGCCTTTGGCTTCGAGCAGGGCGTGCATTTTTTTGCCGACAGGGCCGTCCACAATCGCGTCAGACTCTTTCTCGTTGGCAAACAGGAAAGGAAAGTCGAAAATGGCCAGTTCTTTGGCTTCCGACGCCAGAATGCCGGAGTTCATCACCGACATTTCAACTGTGCCGCCCTTGATGGCCGACACGACTTGCTGGTCGCCGCCCAAAGCGCTGTTGAAAAACAGGTTGACCTTCATCTTGCCGCCCGACTTGGCTGCCACGGCGTCGGCGAATTTCTTCATGCCAACGGCCGCGGGATGGGTATCAGGGCCGGCCACGCCGAACTTGATGACGCGCTCCTGGGCGGATGCCATGCCGAAGGCTGCAAGTGCCACAGCGGCGACTACCGATTTCAATACCAGACGTTTCATGTTTGTCTCCAAAAAAACTCAGTACGCGAATGTATTGACCCAGGGCGCGGCGTACCAAACGCGCCATCGGTCGGAAAACTCTTTAACGCGGCGATGCCGGTTGGGCTCTACGGGAAAACATCTATGCCTAGCCGTAAAGCCACTTGGCGGGCACCATGATCAGCGACGGGAACAGCACCATCAGGAACATCAGCGCAAACTGCACCGCCATGAAAGGCAGCACACCCCGCGTCACGTCGTCCATGCGCATGCGTCCGACGCCAGCCACCACATTCAGCACAGTACCTACGGGCGGCGTAACCAAGCCGATGGAGTTGTTGATGATGAAAAGCACACCAAAATAAACCGGGTCGATGCCTGCCGCCTTGATGATGGGCATCAGCACCGGGGTGAGGATCAGGATGGTGGGCGTCATGTCCATGGCGGTGCCAACCACCATCACCAGTACCATGATGGCCATCAGAAGCAGGGTCGGATTGCCCAGCAGGGGTTCCAGCAAGGTGACCACTTGCTGCGGCAATTGCGCCACCGTGATCATCCACGCCGACACCATCGCGGCAGCCACCAGAAACATGATGACGGCCGTGGTTTTGGCGGCCGCCAGA
>JANNEZ010000253.1:0-7161 GCA_031379255.1 Rhodoferax sp.
GCCCAACTGAACATCATGTTGCTGGTCATAAGCATCTCAGTATTCACTATTTGGTGGCTTTCACGGAAAACTCTTCACTGAGAATCTGATCGTTGTCATCGTGCACCGTGGTTCGCTCGATCTCCAACTTTCCGAAACGGCTGAAAAGGCCCGTCAAGTCATCGCGCGTAAAGAATGAAGTCAGCCCCACAGAGCGGAAATAGCCATCATGGAAATGATCGAACGTATGATGCGATACCTCTTCTCCGTGCACCCGCTCAGCGTGGTTCATGCCAAAGAGAGAGAATGACATCATCACGCCGCCTGGCTTGAGAACACGTCGTACCTCTTCAAGTGTTATTGAAATGTGGCTGTGCGAGTTATGCGTAAGGACTGCGCGATCAATAACTATGTCAAAACGCTCGTCAGGCCAGGGCAACGCCGCGATATTACCGACCCTCAAATCGGCTTCTAGTCTCATATCACACAATCGGTTTCTCGCATATTCGATGGCAGTGGCAGACATGTCGAGACCATGAGCCTGAAAGCCTTCGGAGGCAAGAAACCAGATGTTGTTCCCCGCTCCACAGCCGATTTCAAGAACAGAGACTTCGCGACGATCGCGACCGGCTGCCGCCCTTATGATCGAGGAGATGACCTCTGAAAAGGGCCACTTATTAATTTGTTGACCTCTCGCGTAGATATCCGCCTCCCAATCAACCGAGGATGGTCTCATCTGATTCATGCTCCAAGCTCCTCTCGATGTTCCGAAGCTCCTTAACCCGGGTAGCGAACCTCGAAGAACAGTTCCGGCGCTGCGCCGTAGCTGTGCTTGTCATCTCCTCGATCCGGGCTGTTGGCTCCGTTAAAGTCGAACACATCAGCACCACATGCTTGTGCTGCCTGAATTGCATGATAGACAGTCCAGGCTGCAATACCGGACCCCCGCCACCGGTTGGCAGTGAGGTTCAGCACCATGTTGGCAACACCCTTGCCCTGAAGGATGAGCACCATGGAGGTTAACTCGCCGGACTCGGTGTCGCGAAAGGCGATGACGTCTCCCATCCCGTCGGCCACCAGATCGACAAGAGCGGCTATCTCACGCTTGGTGGTATCGGACACGGTAAGATCCTGCCGCCCCATGACTTCGGAATAGAGAAAGCTCAAGTCACGTAACGTCCACTCTGCAGTCCTTGCCGGTAATCCACACTTCGCCGCTTGCCGTAATTCATATCGGCGCACAAACCTGAAGTCAGCCGCTATTTCATCAATATTTCGAGCTTGAAGCCCTCGTATGCACGCTGTATAGCGAGGCCGTATGCTGAACCGAGGCTTTTTAGGCTCATGATAATTCCACCAATCAAACACCCGGACATCCGTGACGCCAGGCGGAAGCTCGGCATGCACCGCGCCGTACCGTTCGATGAACAGATGGATCAGACCCTCATAAACCCTTGTGCTCTCGGCCAGCCAGCGATGGGCAGGTGTCTCGCTCCCTCGCCGAGACCACATCGGGCCAACGTAATAGGAGAATCCCGGCAGGCCCACAGTAGTACCGTCAGGCCGACAGACCGGCCACATGCATATCGGCTCGTTGCCTTTACGAGCAACCCACCAATCCACGGACGATCCCATACGGGACAGAACGGTTGGATTCGTAAAGACACTCGCATGAGGCGAGTCCTCCCAGAAAGTTTTCGCGTCGGCTTCACTCACCACGTCAAAGTAGAACTTGTTCGGTGTGTGGATGATCCCTCCTCTAACACTCACGTGGTCGCTTCTCCCAACAATCCCCAACTCACGGGTGTCCCCCTCTTCACATCCCTTACTACCCGTCGGCCAAGAACTTGTTCGTAGTGCTTCGGAGCGAGTCCCCGTCCAGGGCGGATGACCCGCAGATTATCCTGGGTGAGCCTGTCACCGACTTTCATGTCTTGAGCGATGTAGAGCGAACGCCGATAGGGGAGAGAGTTCTTTTCGGCTTCTGTGGGACCATACCGCACCTGACCCAAGGCTTCCCAAGCGCGGTGCGTTTCAGTCACGAGCATCGTGAGTTCGTGTGGCTCGAGGGAAAACGCACTGTCCACGCCGCCGTCCCTGCGGCTCAACGTGACATGCTTTTCAATCATGGCAGCCCCCAACGCCACCGCCGCGACCGACACGCCAATGCCGACGGTATGGTCGCTGAGACCAACCTCGCAGTTAAATCGCGCGCGCATGTGCGGGATGGTCAGGAGATGGGAATCCCCGGGCGACGTCGGGTACGTACTGGTGCATTTCAGCAGAATGAGATCTCGGCAGCCTGCGGCACGTACCGTTCGTACCGTTTCGTCGAGTTCCTCCAGCGTCGCCATCCCCGTAGAAACAATCATTGGTTTCCGAGTCTCCGCGATCTTTCGTATCAACGGCAGATCGGTATTCTCGAAGGAGGCAACCTTGTAGACCGGCACATCGAGCGTTTCCAAGAACTCCACCGCCGTTGCGTCGAACGGCGTGCTGAAAACCACGAGTCCCAGTTGACGGGCGCGGCGGAATATCGGCTCATGCCATTCCCATGGAGTCTGGGCCCGCTTGTATAACGCGTACAGATTTTCCCCGTGCCAGGGACTCGACTGGTCCGAGATCAGGAACTCATTCTCGACCACATTGAGCGTCATGGTATCCGGGGTGTAGGTCTGCAGCTTGACTGCCTGCGCCCCGCTAGCCGCAATAGCCTCCACCATTTCGAGAACCCGACTCAAGGAGCCGTTGTGGTTGCCGGAGAGTTCGGCCACAATCACCGGGTGATTGCTCTGCCCGATGGAAAGACTCCCAAGCCTAACTGTCATTCCAAACCACTCCTCTAGCGGGCGACCGATGCGAGGGACACACCGAGCAGCGCTTCGGCCACGCGTCTGGCCCCTTGGCCGTCAAAGAGCGCTTGCCCCAGTTGGGACATCTCCCGACGCCGGTCAGGTGACGACTCCAGCATCCGGAAGGCGTTCTCAAATGCGCGGTGTGGGAATTGGTTATCCAGACCTAGATTGATGGCTACCCCACGCGCGGCGAGTTCTTCAGAGACCGGCGCTTCGATCGGTGTGGCGGGCAGCAGGATCGCAGGCACCCCCATGTACGCCAGTTCGTAGCTCGTCATGCCGCCTGCACTGATCGCCAGATCGGTCGTTGCCATCACAGCCGGCAGACCGGAGGCCTCGACCCACCGGACGGAAGGATACCGCTGTCGTAGCTGCTGCCCGGTGCCATTCCGGTGCAACTGCGCAAGACCGGTCGCGACCAAGATATCCATCGGCGGTCCCGGCCGCTCCGTCAATGCGTCCAACACCGGGAGTAGGGATTTCCGGTGATCGCCTCCACCGAGGCTCACCAACACCGTTGTCATGCTGCCTTGCCACGGTTGCGGTCTCCGATACAGAGTAAATTCCCGTCGTACCAGTGTGTACGTGGGGCCCAACAGCCGCTTCGTTGCCGCACTCGTCCCGTGGTACAGAGATGCCCGACCGTAGAAGAGGTTGCCGTTGATCAGCATTTTCGCCGCGTCATGAACCGCATGACCGTAATCGTCCAGGACCGCGAGAGGGAGCCCTGCCTCGCAGAGTGAATGCTCATAGTCGTCGCTGAACTGATATCCATCGAGCAAGATGATGTCTGACCGGCAATCTGCCAACGCTCCGACCTCACGGGCGTCTGCATCGCTCGCGCGGCTGGACGCGACATCATACAACTCGTGCCCATACCGCACTTCAATAAGCGCGCGGACATCTGCTGCAGGCGCATGCACGGCAAACCGGGTGCGGACCCCGGCGGATTTGACCCACTCAGTGATGGCAAGACACCTCATGAGATGTCCCATGCCGACCACTGGGTCTGCATCGACGCGGATGATCATGGCCACGCGGGCATCTCTCCTAGTTCAGCCGCTTAAATCCGTCGTGGCACACAGGACCGCGAAGAAGGGTTCGCACATCTTGCCCATCTTCACAGTCACGGATGGCTCCGAAGACCGGATCGAGGGCCTCGAAGTAGCGGTCCAGCACAGCAGGCTCGTGGTCGATACAGGCATACACGAGGGTTCCGGCCAGATAGTCTTTCTCGAGCATCTGCTGCGTGATCAACGTTTTGTACGCTAGCGCGGAAGGGCTCACAATCGCGAAGCCGCTCACGGCAGGCAGGCCAGAAATCTCGATCTTTACGCCATAACGATTGGCGAGTTGCTGCCAGCCTGCTCGGATCCGATGGCCGATCGCCGTAATGGTCTCCCAAGCCTTGACGCGCCCCATGACCTCGAGCGTTTTTAAGCCCGCCACCGGGCCGATGCGTTCAGTCCAGAAGGTGCTACTCATAAAGGTGCTTTGAGCCGCCTCCATCACGTCCCGCCGCCCGATGACGGCCGTAATGGCATAGCCGTTCCCCAGCGCCTTGCCGAATACGGCCATGTCGGGCTCCACACTATATTTTTTGTGCAGCCCGCCGAAGGTTTCGCGAAAGCCAGAAGTGCACTCGTCGAAAACCAGCACGATGCCTCGCTCCGTCGCCAGCGCTCTGACCTTCTCCAGAAAGCCATCCTTGGGATCTTCGTTACGCGACACCTCCATCATGATGACGCCGATATCCGAGTGCGTTGTGACTAGTATTTCAAGCTCATCAAACTGGTTGTAGCGAAATGGCAGCACGGTCCCTCGCAGATTCTTCGGCACGCCGTTCGGTGCCAGTCCAGGCAGCAGGTGCCCCGCAAGATTCTGCTCGTCACCCAAATTCGCGGCGAGATACCAGTCGTGCCAGCCGTGGTACCCGCAGATGGCCACCTTGTCGCGTCCTGAAGCCGCCCGCGCGATCCGAATGGCCATCGCATTGGCCTCGCCGCCTGAGCGCGCCAAGCGCACCATGTCCGCCCAGGGGTGAAGTTCGATCAGCCGTTCGGCGAGATACACTTCCTCTGGGCAGTTGAGCGAGGACATGTTGCCGGCAGTGATCGCCCGGTGCACGGCCTCGTCGACTTCTGCGTGACCATAGCCCAGGATGTTGGTGCCGATACCCATAATCGACATATCGATGTATTCGCGGCCGTCCATGTCCCAGACCCTGCACCCTTTAGCCTTGCTGAAATAGGATGGCCACTGGTTGGACAGGAACATCTCGGGACGCTTGGAGAGCAGCATGTTCCCCCCCGGGATCACCCGCCTCGCGCGCTTCCACAGCTTTGGTCCTGTCCCGATCGCCGCGCCCTCATCGCGCACCAAATGACGATTGGCGGAAAAATATTCCGGGCGGTCGTGGCGGAGTTGCATCACATCCTGCCAGGAGAAATCCCGCTTCGGATCGAAGTGCTCAAACACTCTGGCCACCACCTCGAGATCTTCGGGTTCATCGACAGTCCAGCGCTCGGATGAAAAATTAGTGTGGTGAAATACATTCACCGTATGAAATCTCGCCGCATCCTGCATGAAAAGCGTCACATGCTCGCGTTCGGCGGGCGCCGTGGCTTCTTTCCAGGCCTTCTCCAACGTGCTGAATCGGAACGCCTCGACGTCCAAACCGTCGGGGTAGGTCGGCGGCGAGGTGTTCGACGCATAATCGGCGTTCGTATCCCGCAACTGCAGCACGACCGCATTGACCATCTCCGGGTCGATCAGCGGGCAATCGCCGGTAATGCGAACCACGATGTCCGCCTGCGCATCACAGGCTGCCTGGTAGTAGCGGTCCAACACGTCATCGTCGCTGCCCTCGTAGACGTCAAAGCCCAAACTACGAACATAGTCTGAAAGGGGCCGATTACACGGGTTGGCGGAGGTTGCGAGGATAATCTGATCGATCCGCTTCGCTCGCGCCAGCCGTTCCAGTAAAAGACCGATCAGCGGCGTGTGACAGGTGGGCCGCATGACCTTGTTGGGAAATCGAATCGACCCCATGCGAGCCTGGACGATCGCGACCGTCCTCATGCGGCGACCCCCCAGGTGCGGGGATCAAGCAGGTGGGCATTGTGATGGGCCGCATGCCGTGCGCCGGCGATGGCCTCACAAAATCTGTGGACCGTTTCGAACGGGACATCGAATGATGCCGCGACATCCTCAAGCTGGCGGGGCTCATCAATGCCGATGACCAAGCGATCGTGCTGGCCAAGCTGGACAAGCACACCTGCAAGCAGTGCCGTCGCAACTGGCAGGCCAACAAGCCGGGCTGCCGTCTGTATCGCCTGCGCAACTATACCCGCACCAACCACACGCCGCTCGGCCACTTCTGGCGGATCGAGCAGGACCCCTTGCAGATACACCGATCGCGCGTCAAGGGAGATGCCAGCGTTGTGCGCCGCGCCCAGCTGACCGGTGTCGAGCACATTAACCGGCGCCTGCACTCGCGTGGCTCCCGCCTCAGCAGCCTGTTGCACCTCAACGACCGTATACACGCTCTCCCCTGCTTCGGCACCGTACGATTGCGCTAGTGATCTAAACGGCACAAACTCGCGCGGATCGAGCGCACCGTGCGAGAGGAGCACGAGAGATGCCGCGCCGGAGAATCGCCTGCATGCTGCCTCGACCTGATCTGTGTCGACAGTCGCTTGCGGCGAAACCTTCGTCACCACGGTGGCTTCGCGTAATCGGCCACGGTCGTGAAGCCATTCGGCGAGACGAACCGCCGCTGAACCATACGTCTCGGCGGTATCGAATGCGCGAACCCCTGCGGACCAGGCCGCTCCTAAAATCGCCTCAACTTCTTGCCTGCCCAGTGCCGCCGCTCCACGCCGACGGCCGTACGGAAGCCCGAGTGGGGCAGTTCCTAGAACGATTCGGTCCCAGCCGGACTCAGCGCGTAGGCTTGGCATATCGACCATCGAGATCCTTCTTTAACACCGCAGTCATCCACTGCCTATCGTAAAGATCATCTGGATTCGAAGCGCTACCACATACATACGAGCGCCTGTATTCGAGGTGATAGATACCCAACGCCAGGAAGCAGGACGGATAATCCTGTTTGTAGGTGAACAACCCGGGGCGATGAATGTATGGATTAGCGCGCGGAAAGGGGCCATCGAAATCGTCAACGACCAGATAGCCCTTATCGGCCAGCGCAGAGTCGCTATTGGCAATCGCTCTCGATAGGAGACTCCGTTCGATCCAGGTATACACGCCGGAGACGACTATCACCGTATAAAGGAAGTCGCTGATCCCGGTCGGCAGCGCCTCGACG
>JANNEZ010000279.1:0-12943 GCA_031379255.1 Rhodoferax sp.
GGGCGTGCCCAACGGCCAGAATGCGGATGCGAGCATCACCAGACTGGCTGGCAGCGAGGCGATGGACAAAACCCTGGTCATGCCGCGGCAGCCTGTAGCCGACGACAGCGTGGTTGCGGATGCAGATGCAGGTTCAGCGCAATCTACCGAGCCTGCCACTGGCGTGGCTGCCTCCGGTAATCGGGATCTGACCCCAATTTGCGATTTGCCCCTGCACACCCTCGCCGCCGCCCGCCCGCATCTGGCCACACTCGCGCGCATCGGCTGCACCCGCTGGGGCGACTTGCGCGCCTTGCCGCGTGGCGGCGTGGCGCGGCGCTTTGGCGCCGATTTGCTTGACGCACTGGACCGCGCCGATGGCCTCAAGCCCGAGCTTTACCCATGGCTCACGCTGCCTTCAGTTTTTGAAGCGAAGATCGAATTGCACGCCCAGGTGGAAAGCGCGCCCGGGCTGATGTTTGGCGCACAGCGGCTTTTCAGGCAACTGCAGCTCTGGTTGCAACTGCGCAACCGGGGCGTGGCGGCGCTGCAGTTCGGCTGGACCATGGACGCGCGGCGCAACACGGCCCGCGAAGGTCATCTTGTGTTGCGCACCGCCGAAGCGACGCAAGACATCGCCCACCTGCAGCGCCTCTTGAATGAAAACCTGGCGCGCCTGGCCTTGCCTGCGCCCGTGTTGTACCTGAGCTTGCGCACGCTGGAGACCGAACAACTCGCCACCCAAAGCGCCCCTTTGCTGCTCGAAGAAGCGCAAAAAGGCGAGGACCTGCACCAGATGGTTGAGCGGCTCTGTGCGCGTCTGGGCGCAGAAAACGTGTTGCAGTTGCAGACCCGGGCAGACCATCGGGCAGAACTTATACAAAAATGGATTTCAGTTGGTAATTTATATCAAAATAAATCAAATATATATAAAAAATTAATAGCTAAAAATTCAAATAATTCGAGACTTGAATCAAAAATTAATCAAATAAATGAGTCAGAAAAAACATTTATTAAAGAAAATCCGATGAATACGGCGAAAACCGTTTCAAAACCTTCGCCAAAAACGCCGCTTCAAGCCGATGCCCTCTATCCCACCTGGCTTTTGCACCAGCCGCTGCCGCTGGCGGTGCTGCAAGGCGCGCCGCATTACCAGGGGCCGCTCACGCTGCTGGCCGGGCCGAATCGGCTGGAGGCGGGGTGGTGGGAAGGCCGCCACAACACCGCGTTGCGCGACTATTTCATCGCCCAGAGCGGACAGGCGGGCTTGTTGTGGGTCTTTCGGGAGCGATTGGGGGAACGGCTGGGCGAAGGGTTGGGCTCAAATGCGGGCTTGAGCGTCGGCTCAGGGGCTTGGTATCTGCATGGGCGGTTTGATTAGGCGCAGACATCATGCGCCATGACTTGGCTGCCAATCTCGGGCAAACCGGCTTCTTTCAGCCCAAACCCAACTGCAGCCGAATGACCCGCTCCACCGCCTGCATGTCGGCCTGACTCAGCTTGCCCATGGAAGTTTTCAAGCGGCGCTTGTCGGCGGTCATGATCTGGTCGGCCATGACCTTGCTGCGCTGCCCGGCGATGGTGACCGTGGTTTCACTAGGGTAGATGCGCTCCACGTTGCTGGACAGCGGCATCACCTGCACGCGGGCAAGGTGGCGGTTGGAGGTGTCGTTGCTGACGATGACGACGGGGCGGGTTTTGCGGATTTCGCTACCAACCGCTGGGTCGAATTCAACCCACCAGACTTCGCCCCGGTTCATGGGTGAAATTCATTCGCCGCATTGGCCGGGTTGGCATCCTGGACCAACGCGTCACCCCATTCCTGCGCCTCGGCCTCACGCGCAGCATCAGCCGCCATGGCCTGGTAACCCGCGTCCAGAGAGTTCTCTTTGATGACGTGAGGCCGTGCCAGTTTCTCAAGGAATTGGCTGATATTGCCGCGCCCAATTACCTGGTGCAGGCCGACATAAACAGCTTCGTCGAGCGTGATGGTCATTTTGCGTTGCACGGTACAACCTTTATTTGCACGTGTACGTGTACGTGAATTAGACCAATTCTAGATCAATTCACACAAATGTCGCCGCAGCAACGCCAAAGCGGGCGCTTAAAGCTTTCACTTGTCGGATGTTGAGTTCGCGTTTGCCAGTCAAAATTTCAGAAACCACACCCTGACTGCCAATTTCGGGCAAGTCACTTTGTTTGAGTCCGTTTTGCGTCATCAGGAACTGGAGCGCCTGCAAGCCGGTGGCCGGTGGCATGGCGTGGAGCTCGGCTTCAAAGTCGGCAATCAGGTCGCCCACAATGTCCACCAGCCCCATCGCGGGGTGGCTTTCGTCCATGCCGGTTTCGTCCAGCAGTGCATTGAGCATGGCCACCATGCGCTGGTAGTGCGCCTCGTCGCGGATCGGGGCAATGTCGGTCGCGCGGCGAAACGCCTCCCAGGCGGGCAGCAGGTGTTGGATCTCGGCGTGTGCGTTCATGGTTTCCAGGCTCCTTTGTCGTACTCGCGGTGGGTGAGCACCGCTTTGACGTAGATGATCTGCCGCTCGAAGCGGATGTGCGCCACCAGCCGGTACTTGTTGCCGCCAATGTCAAACACCGCCAACTCGCCCACTTTGTCCACTGTATTGAACGCGCGTTTGAGCTCGGCCCAATTGCCAAAGCGGTTCTTCTCAATCACCCGCCGCCAACCCTGCAAAGCGCTGTCAGCCTCAGGATGCCGGGCGGCAAAGGCCCGCAAGGCGCTGTTGCTGATGAGTCGCACCATCAAATTTTATCTCAAAATGAGATTTAAAAATACACTGAAAAAATGGCGATTTAAATCCTGGCACCGTACCTAGCATGGCACATTCACTCGGCATACAAGCCAACAAGCCAACAAGCCGTCGGCGTGCGTCACCATTTCCAGAAAGCATTGCGATGCAAACTACCTCTGACACCTGCCCTCTATGTCTGCAGCACGCCAGCAGCCTTGCGGTGGATTGTGGCAACCTAAAAAAGTACTGGTGCGGCTCGTGCGCACGCTATTGCATTGGTCGGGTCATGGAGAAAAAAGTGCTGAAATATTCGTCAGCAAAAAAAGGAAAACTCATTGCAGCAACTCGGAGCTGGCCAAAGTCCGAGTTGCCAATGATCGCTTTAGACCGTGAACCCAATGCCCATGGCATACCGTATGCCGGGCCGAAAATTGCAAATGCACCCAATTTCATTCGCGACACGTGAAATTGATCGATTTGCCCGAGCAGGGCAGCGCCGGGCTAATGGTTTTTGCGAGAGCCGTTTGACTGGCGGGCTACGTGTCAGACCTGCTGGATCGGCCCCGGATAGGCGGCCACCACATGATCTGCCGTGAGCAGAACGACGCCTTCTGCCTTGGCCTGTGCCACCAGCATCCGGTCGAACGGGTCTTTGTGCAAAGCGGGCAGGGTGTCCAGGTAGGTCGCGTGAGCGCTGGTCACGGGCAGTTCCAGGTAGCCGTTGTCCAGCAGGCCACGTCGCAGCAGGCGCACGTCCATTTTGAAGTCATCACGCCCCAAACCGGACTTGATGGCCACTTCCCAGAGGCTGGCGGCGCTGAACAGCAACTCGTTGGCCGGGTCTTCCATCAGCTGGATCGCCTGACGTGAAAGACGTTGCGGTTCGTTGGCCGCCCACAGCAGCAAATGCGTATCCAGCAAGTATTTCAAGCGGTGCCGCCTTGGCCTGGGTGTTGGTCTTTAGCGGCGCCTTCAAACAGCCGGGTGATCGCGTCGCCCCCGAGACGGTCGAAATCCTCGGGCACCTGTAACTTGCCAAGCATGAAACCCAGGCGGTTTGATACCGAACCGCCTGCGGGCGCAAGGGCCGACACCAGCACCTGCGGCTTGCCCGCTTTGGCAATGATGAAAGGCTCGCCTTGACGGGCCTGGTCAATCAGCCGCGACAGGTGTGTTTTGGCTTCGTGGATGTTGATGGTTTGCATAAGATTGTTGCTTTTCAATTTAAACTAAGTTTGTAAACTAAGTCTACTTTAGCCAAGTCAAAAAATCAACTGGCATGCTGATAAAAGACGTTTGGAATTATACTGTAATTTTAAACAGTAATATGCCAGTCGCCACTATTCATAGCCTATACGAGCTTGGTAAAAGTGCAAAGTGCCGACCCATGGAGACTCAAGTCACGGTGGTGCCCCCCTACGCCGAACTGCATGCCTTGAGCAACTTCAGCTTCCAGCGCGGCGCTTCGCACCCGGCGGAACTGGTAGCGCGGGCTCACGCGCTGGGTTACAGCGCGCTGGCCATCACCGACGAATGTTCGGTAGCCGGCGTGGTGCGGGCGCATGTCGAGGCGAAGAAACTGGGTTTGAAGTTGCTGTTGGGGGCAGAGTTTGCGCTGCCTGCAGGCGGGGCGGGGGCGGGCTTCACATTCATCGCGCTGGCGCACAACCTCAAGGGCTGGGGCCATCTGTGCGAATTCATCACGGCGGCACGCCGCGCCGCGCCCAAGGGCAGCTACCAGGTGTCGTGGGCCGGCAGCGATTGGGCCTCGCTTGCCGATTGCGAGATGCTGGTGGTGCCACCGCGCGTGGGCGGGCATGCAACTGGGCATCAGCAGCAGGCTGATGATTTTGAAGGCGCTATCACTTTAGAAGCTATTTGCGCCCATTTGGCGAGAGCCAAGGCATTGTTTGGTTCAAGGCTTTGGCTGGCGGCCGAGTTGTTGCACCACATGGACGACGCCTTGTGGCAGCACATCCTCACGCAGGCCTCGGCGCTCAGCGGCGTGCCACTGGTGGCCGCAGGCAACGTCCATATGCATGTGCGTTCGCGCAAGCCGCTGCAGGACGTGATCACCGCCGTGCGTCTGGGCCGCCAAATGTCTGAATGCGGGTTTGAATTGCAGCCCAATGCCGAGGCGCATCTGCGCTCGCGTGAACGACTGGCGGCCATTTATCCGCCCGAGTTGCTGGCCAACACGCTGGAAGTTGCTGCGCGCTGCACTTTCAGCTTGGACGAGTTGCGTTACCAATACCCGCTGGAAACCGTGCTGCCCGGCCTGAACGCCGCTCAAACCCTGCGGCACTTCACCCATGAGGGCGCGCTGCGGCGTTATCCCGGCGGCCTGCCGATCGACGTGCAACAGCAGGTAGAGCGCGAACTGGCGCTGATCAGCGAGCTGAAGTACGAGATGTACTTTTTGACGGTGCACGACATCGTGCGCTTCGCCCGCAGCGTGGGCATCCTGTGCCAGGGTCGCGGCTCGGCGGCCAACTCAGCGGTGTGTTATTGCCTGGGCATCACCGAAGTGAATCCGGCAGACAGCAGGCTGCTGTTTGCCCGCTTCATCAGCCGCGAGCGCAACGAGCCGCCCGATATCGACGTGGACTTTGAGCACGACCGGCGTGAGGAGGTCATCCAGTACATCTATGAAAAATATGGGCGTGATCGCGCCGCGATTGCCGCCACTGTGGTCACCTACCGCAGCAGGAGCGCGATCCGCGATGTGGGCATGGCTTTGGGCGTCGATGCGGGGTTGATCGACACAGTGGCCAAAGACCACCACCACTTCGATGCCCTGCGTCTGGCCAGCCTTGAAGGCCAGGAAGTGGAGGCCGCCGTGCTCGAACCGTGGTTCCACCTGGCAGAGCAACTCATGGGATTCCCGCGCCACCTGAGCCAGCACGTCGGCGGTTTTGTGCTGTCGCAGGGCAAACTCACGCGTCTGGTGCCGATCGAGAACGCGGCCATGGTGGACCGCAGCATCATCCAGTGGGACAAGGACGCCCTCGATGCCGTGGGCCTGCTCAAGGTCGATGTGCTGGCGCTGGGCATGCTCAGCGCGATCCGGCGCTGCCTCGAGCTGGTCGGCCAGCAGCGCGGCGCGCCGTTCCGCATGCAGGATGTCCCGCGCGAAGACAAGGCTACCTACGACATGATCTGCGCTGCCGACACGGTAGGTGTATTCCAGATCGAGAGCCGCGCGCAGATGAGCATGCTGCCGCGCCTCAAGCCCCGCAAGTTTTATGACCTGGTGGTCGAGGTGGCCATCGTGCGCCCGGGTCCGATCCAGGGCGGCATGGTGCACCCTTATCTCAAGGCGCGCAAAGACCCGGAGAATGTGAAGTACCCGAGCGATGCGTTGAAAGAGGCGCTGGGCCGCACGCTGGGTGTGCCTATCTTCCAGGAGCAGGTGATGGAGATCGCCATGCTGGCTGCCGATTTCACGCCCGATGAGGCCGACGACCTGCGCCGCTCCATGGCCGCGTGGAAACGCACAGGCGGGGTGCACAAGTTTCACGACCGGCTGGTACACCAAATGATCAAAAACGGCTACGAAGAAGCGTTCGCCGAAGCCATCTTCAAACAGATGCTGGGTTTTGGTGAATACGGCTTTCCCGAGAGTCACGCTGCCAGTTTTGCGCTGCTGGCTTACGTGAGCAGTTGGCTCAAGTGCCACGAGCCCGCTTGTTTTCTGGCGGCCTTGCTCAATTCGCAGCCCATGGGTTTTTACCAGCCTGCGCAGTTGGTGCAGGACGCCCAGCGCCATGGGGTTGTTGTGTTGCCGGTGGATGTGACGCTGAGCGACTGGGATTGCACATTGGAGGAAAACAAGGCTGTTCGCCTCGGCCTGTGCCTGGTGTCCGGGCTGAACCGGGCCTGCGCCGATCGCATTGCAACAGCGCGTGCCGAGACGATCTTCACCAGCACCGAAGACATGGCCCTGCGCGCCGGGCTCGACAGCCTGGCCCTCAAGGCGCTGGCCAGCGCCGACGCACTGATGGCGTTGTCGGGCCACCGCCGCCAGCAGGTGTGGGACGCTTTGGCCCTCAAGATCGCGCCGCCCCTGCTCAAGGCGGCACCGGTGCATGAAGATCTGCTGACGCTGTCCGCTGCCAGCGAGGGTGAAGAAGTGTTTTTCGACTATGCCGCCACGGGTTTGACTTTGCGCCGCCACCCCCTGGCCCTGTTGCGTCCACAACTGTCAAAAATGAAGCTTTTTACCAGCGCGCAACTGCGTGACCTGCCCAGCGGGCGTCGCGTCGCGGCCTGCGGCATCGTCACCGCGCGCCAGCAGCCGCAAACCGCCAAGGGGGTGGTGTTTGTCACGCTGGAAGACGAAACCGGCAGCGTCAACGTGATTGTGTGGAAAAGCCTGCGCGAGCAGCAACGCGCCGAGCTGCTCAAGTCACGCCTGATGGCGGTGTATGGGCAATGGCAGCGCGACACCGAAAGCGGTGGCCAGGTGCGCCACCTGGTGGCCAGACGCCTGAAAGACCTGACACCCCTGCTGGGCGGTCTGGCCACGGCGAGCCGGGATTTTCACTGATCAGGCTGCGATACTTGAACCCATGACCACTCTCGTTGACACCCATCACGCCCTTGCCACGCTGGATGCAAACGGCATTGCCACGCTGACACTGAGAAACGCCAAGTCGCTGAACATTGTTGGCACCCAGGCCATTCTCGAATTGACCGCTGCCATCGACATTCTGCGGGCACGCGGCGACGTGCGTGTGCTGGTGCTGCGCGGCGATGGCGAGCGGGCCTTCATTGGCGGCGCCGACATCAACGAGATGGCCACGCTCACGCCGCCCACGGCAGAGGCTTTCATCACCCGCTTGAAAAACCTGTGTGAAGCCGTGCGCAGTTTCCCCTCGCCCGTGATCGCGCGGCTGTCGGGCTACACGCTGGGCGGCGGGCTTGAGGTGGCCGCAGCGTGTGACCTGCGCATCAGCAGCTCAAGCGGTGTGTACGGCATGCCCGAGGTGGCGGTGGGCATTCCGTCGGTGATCCATGCAGTCTTGCTGCCAATGCTGGTGGGCCAGTCGCGCGCCACCTGGCTGTTGATGACGGGGGAGTCCGTCGACGCCGCAACCGCGCTGAAATGGGGTCTGGTGCATGAAATTTGTGATCCTGCGCAGTTGGACGGGCGAATTGCGGCACTCGCCTCCAGACTTGCCGGTTTTGGCGCCGCAGCGCTGGCCCAGCAAAAAGTACTGATGCGAAGTTGGCAAAACCTGCCGCCGGACGCGGCGATTGACGCTACTGTCGCTGAATTCGGCAAGGCATTCGCGACCGGCGAGCCGCAGCGGTACATGGAAGCTTTCAAGAACCGTAAACGCTGAGCCCCCGGGCGTGGCCACGCGCGCAGCCGATACACTTCCACACTCTGCAAACGCGCCTGCCCGAAACTCGAAAAGCCATGACAAACTATGACCTCTACGCCATTGGCAATGCCCTGGTGGACTCCGAATATGAAGTGACCGACGCCCACCTCAATGCGATGAAAGTTGAAAAGCGTCACATGACCTTGATTGACGCTGCCCGCCACACCGAGCTGCTTGGGCAGATGAACGGCGTGCACTCGCGTAAAAGTGGTGGCGGATCGGCCGGCAACACCATCGTCGCGCTGGCCCAACTGGGCGGAAAAGCGTTTTACTCCTGTCGCGTCGCCCAAGATGATCTCGGCGATTTCTACGCCGAAAACCTGAAAACCAACGGGGTTGACAGCAATTTGGCGACCGGCGCCCGGGCTGCCGGTCAAACAGGCGAATGCATGGTGATGGTTACCCCGGACGCCGAACGCAGTATGAGCACTTTTCTGGGTGCCACCGCCGACCTGGACCTTACGGCGCTCAATCCAGCCGCGCTATCGGCTGCAAAGGTGTACTACATGGAGGGTTATCTCGCCGCGTCGCCCACTGGGCTGGACGCCGCGCTGCAAGGCCGCCACGTGGCCCGACAGACCGGTGTAAAACTCGCGACCACCTTGAGCGACATGAGCATGATCAATTTTTGCAGGCCGGGCCTGGAAGCAATGATTGGCGACGGAGTCGATTATTTGTTCTGCAACGAAGAAGAGGCGCAAACCTGGTGTGGCTCAAAAGACCTGAGCGCCGTCGTCGCACAAATCAGCCGACTTGCCAAAACGGTTTGCTTGACGCGCAGCGCCAAAGGTTGTCTGGTTCTCGAGGGGGGCCAACAAACTGAAGTGCCCGCCGCCAAGGTGAAGGCCGTCGACACCAATGGCGCTGGCGACATGTTTGCCGGGGCATTCCTTTACGCCGCGACCCAGGGCCATACCCACGCCCAGGCAGCTTGGCTGGCGAATCAGGCGGCCGGGCAGGTGGTGAGCCAGTATGGCAACCGGCTGACGCTGGAATCCATGCGGGGAATCAAGAACCGATTTTCGCAGTTTGTATCGGCCTGACGGGACGGGGCTCAACTGAACTGGGCTGAGCACATGATGAGCCCTCGTGCGAAAAGGGTGATGCTGCTGGTGGCGGCCTGTTGTTTGGGGGTGCTGGATTTTTTGCGGCATGACTGGGCGCCAGCTGCGGCACGGGCGGTGATTCCAGCCCCTACTATCTCTCCGATTGATTCCAGGCTGGTGCTGAAGGAACGGGGCCATTTACCGGTGCCGCTGGACACGCCGGCTGCCCATGCCAGCAACTTGCTGGCCATGCCGGCCAGCCACCGCTGCGCCTTGATGGCATTCTGGTTTGCCGGCGAACGCGAGAGCGCGCCCGATGTGCAAATCGCGTCTTCGTGTTTTGAGCGCGCCAGCCAGCTTTGGACACCTGCCGCCTTCGTACTGAACCGGCACGAAATCGGGGGCAAGCTCGGGTACGGTATCCGCCGCTTGGGCAACCCGGTCGCGTGGCTGGACCCATCCGGGCGCATTCATTTATTTGTTGTGGCGACCGGTCCGGGAGGTTGGGCCGCCAGCCGGTTGCTTCAGGTGCGCCAGACCCTTGACGCAGCCGATGGACCGAACCCCGTGTTTGACGAGCCTCGCGTACTGCCATTGGCTTGGTCGTGGAATGTCAGCCATCTGGTGCGAGGGGTCCCGCTGGCTCTGGAAGATGGTGGCATGGTGCTGCCCGCGTATTTTGAGCTTGGTGTGAAGTACCCGTTGGCGTTGCGCTTCGATGCTGCCGGAGATTTGCAAGGAATGACGCGTATTTCAGATCGTCGCGCGATTTTGCAGCCCACATTGATTGCGCTCAACGCCAGCCACTGGCTGGCCCTGATGCGGGACAACCGGATAGAAGGCAAGATTGCTGTCGCCCAGACCGGCAATGGGGGGCAGACGTGGCGCGACCTTCGGGATCTCAATTTGGCCAATCCAGACGCGTCCATTTCTGCAACCGCCCTGGGGCCTTGGCATTTTTTCCTGGCCCACAATTCGTCGAAAAAATCGCGCAAGGTGCTGGACTTGAGTGAATCCGCAAATGGGATTGACTGGGTGCGCGTGCAGACACTGGCAACGGGCGAGGCCTTCAACGATGGCGAGAAAACCAAAGCGGCGGAATTTTCTTACCCGGCCATGGTGTGGGCGGACTCCAGCCTTTGGGTGTCTTACACCGAGAATCGCACGCGCATTGCGTGGCAGCGTTTCGTGATGGAAAAATCGCCATGATGGATTCGCTTCAATTTTTGACGCCTTGGGTTTCGACGGTCCCGCCGGTGATGCCGTCTGCCATGGTTTTGCGTTGGGTTCAGCCCTTGTTTTGGGGGGTGGTACTGGCCTTTCTGGCCGCGCAGGTCGTCGCGCGGCGCCCTGTTCAGGCGCGGCGAACAGCCATGGTGGCGGCATTTGCCTGGGCATTCATTCCCGGCCCCTGGTCGCCGACCTGGTGGTTGGGGCTCGCCTTTCAGCTGCCAAGCTGGACCACCGTTTTGCTGTGTGTGGGTTTTGTGCTGGCGCGCTGGCGACGTGTCACAGCAGCCGAGTCACACCGTCCTGGTTTGGGCTGGTTGGGCTGGACGGCGATCCTGTTCGGTCTCTTCCTGCTGCTGGACATGTTCATTCTCCTGCCGTTTGCTCTGTATCGGTGGGGTTTCAGCGCCTTGGCGTTGGCGACCTTGTTGGCCGTCGCTACGGCAGTGTGGGTTTCCGCAGGCGGCGCGCTCCAAAGGCGCGAGGCGTCCGTGGCCCTGATTGCCATGGCATTGTTTGTTTTGACCCGATTGCCCACCGGCAACGTTTTTGACGCGTTGCTCGACCCCTGGTTGTGGCTGGTATTGGTATTCCAGGCGGCCCGCCAGGTGGTGGCGGCCGTGAAATCAAGGTTTTAACGTCACGATCCATTCGCGGCTGAACAGCCAGCTCAGTGACCACAGGTTCGCGGTGGTGATATCGCCGCTTTTGTGCCTCTCCTTCACCACCCAGCGTTCAGCCAACAACCGGCAGCTCGGATGGCACGGCGGCTGACTCTGCCCAATTTCGGCCTGGCCCCAGACCACAGCGTCGTGCCGTTGCAACAGCTCATCCAATGTTGCGCGACTGGGCGCGTCGCCAGCGGCGATGGCTGCCATGTCAAATGGCGCAATGCGGTTGCCAGGCAGCAAAAACTCAAAACGCTCCCACTGCGCGTTGAAATTGCTGGGTACGGCAATCGATTGGCCTTTGAGTCCCGCCTTGGTTTCCTCGCTGTAACGACCTTGGGTGCCGTCCAGCGGGGCGACTGTCAGGCCGAATCCGCCATAAAACACCAGGCAAGCCGCCACTGTGCAAGCACGGGTCCAGACCGGTTTTGCCATACTGGTGACAATCAGCGCGATCGCCGCTGCCAACACGATGGCTGTCACCAGAGCCTCGACAGGTTGGGCGATTTGAACCTCTCCCATGACCCAAACGATGCGGGCCATTGCCAGGCTTGCAAAACTGATCAGCAGGCCACAGGCCACAAACCAGACGCGTGGGATGTGTTGCCACCACAGCGCAATCACAATCGCCAAAGCGGGCATCGCCGGAATCACGTACCGGGCCGAGCGTTGGCTGGGTAGCATGAACACCAGTACCCACACCAGCAGCCAGGCTGTCAAAACGACGGAGTGGGTTGGCCAGGCGGGGAATGGCGCCCTCTTTCTGAAAGCAACAACCCCAAGGCCAATGACCACAAAAGCGAGCAGGCCCGCGTTTTCGACGTAGGAGAGTGTCTGCGCCCACATGCTGGAGCCGCCACCGAAAACGGCCTCATGCCAATACCCAAGCTTGTCACCCATTTTCCCGACGTTTTCGCCGACAACAAATTCGCGCCAAACTGCAGCCGGATCGGGGTCAATCACAAACCACAGGCCAAAAATACCAATGGCAACCGCCACACTGCCGCCAACTTGCATGCTGGTGATGAACAGGTATTTGAACTGAAGGTTCCGGCCAATCATCACGCCGGCACACCACAATGCCGCAGCGGCAGGCGCAATGAGCGCAAAGGATTTGTAGGCGGATCCGATACCCCAGGCGATACCGGCGAAAACGAGAAAACCGGTTGAAAAAGGCGTGATTGCTCTGTCACCCGATTCCGCAATGGCCCGTTTTTTTTTGAAACCCATCCACAACAATGCAAACATCGGCAACGCCAGCCAAAAGGTTTCCGGAGCACTGGTAAGGTAGGGCCTGCCATAGCGGTAACTGCTGAAAAAAGCCAGAAAAACGCATGCCGACAACAGTGCTCGGCGTATGTCGCGCGTGATGCCGTGCACTGCCCACGCCACAAGCGCTGCGGTCAAGAACGTATACGCGAGGCTCGGCAGTCGCAATGCAAGAAGTGACCACTTCGCTCCCCAATCACCCGCCACCATGGCTTGCCAGAAAAGCAGGGGCGGCTTTGTGTTGCGCATGTTCGGAAGGTCCGACACCAAGGGCAGCCAATGGCCCGACTCTGCGGTAAGGCGCGCGATGTGGATATAGACCAATTCGTCCCCATTGGTCGGAACGTACTGGCCGCCCAGCCCCAAAAAATAAACGACCACGGCCAGCGCGAGCAGTCCGCCCCACATGAAGGCGTCAGACAATTGCCGTGAGGTGTGCCCGCCCGTTGATGCCATGGTCAACGACTGTCGGCCTGCTGCCGCGTTCGTTTCAAACGGAAAGTCCAGCGGTCATTGGCCAGAAAATTGATGACACTGGCGGCCACGATGGAAAGAATATTGGCCAGGCGGTAATCCATGCTTTGGGCAAGCCAGATTGTGGCGAC
>JANNEZ010000309.1:0-17569 GCA_031379255.1 Rhodoferax sp.
GTCGCCAAGTCGGGCCGTCCTTTGCTCATCGTCGCTGAAGACATCGAAGGCGAAGCGCTGGCAACCCTGGTTGTGAATACGATTCGCGGCATCCTGAAAGTCGTCGGCGTGAAAGCCCCCGGTTTCGGCGACCGCCGCAAAGCCATGCTCGAAGACATCGCCATCCTCACGGGCGGCAAGGTCATCGCTGAAGAAGTTGGCCTCACGCTCGAAAAAGTCACCCTGGCAGACCTCGGCTCGGCCAAACGCGTCGAAGTGAGCAAGGAAAACACCATCATCATCGACGGCGCTGGCGCTGCGGCTGACATCGAAGCCCGCGTGAAACAGGTGCGCGTGCAGATCGAAGAAGCCACCTCCGACTACGACAAAGAGAAGCTGCAAGAGCGTGTTGCCAAACTGGCTGGCGGCGTTGCCGTCATCAAAGTCGGCGCTGCCACCGAAGTCGAGATGAAAGAGAAAAAAGCCCGCGTTGAAGACGCCCTGCACGCCACCCGTGCTGCGGTGGAAGAAGGTATTGTGGCTGGCGGCGGCGTGGCCTTCCTGCGCGCCAAGCAAGCTGTCGGCACCCTCAAGGGCGACAACGCCGACCAGGACGCCGGCATTAAGCTGGTGATGCGCGCCATCGAAGCGCCGCTGCGCGAGATTGTGTACAACGCCGGTGGCGAAGCTTCGGTGGTCGTCAACGCCGTGATGAACGGCAAAGGCAACTACGGCTTCAACGCCGCCAACGACACCTATGGCGACATGATCGAAATGGGCATCCTGGACCCCACCAAAGTGACCCGCACCGCGCTACAAAACGCAGCCTCGGTCGCGTCCCTGATGTTGACCACTGAAGCCATGGTGGCCGAGGCTCCGAAAGACGAGTCTGGCGCCGGCGGCATGGGTGGTGGAATGGGCGGCGGCATGGGTGGGATGGGCGGCATGGGCGACATGGGCATGTAATCGGGCCGCGAAACGACTCCCTGGCGTCGTTGCGAAACCTTGCCGTGCCTTCAGCACTGTCAGCGGTTTCGCGCCTAGCCAGAGAGCCGTTGCGCAACCCGATCCGCTAACTTCGATTCAGGTCGAGGAACAGCCAAAACAAAAACCCGCAGGGCGCGAGCCTTGCGGGTTTTCTTTTGAACCGCTGATTTTTTGGAACCAGAGTAAGATTCCCATACTTGTGGCAGTTGCACCATGACCAGCCCTTACATCACTCAAAACCCCCTTCTGATGAGCGGCACACCTTGCTTCGCGGGGATCCGCGTGCCTATGAAATCGCTGTTCAATTATCTTGAAGCGGGCGACTCACTGAATGAGTTTCTGGATCAGTTTCCGACTGGCAAAAAAGATGCTGCACGTCAACGTGCTGGAAGCCAGTCATCTTGTGCTGATCACCGCGTGAACTCCATGCGGGTGTTGCTTGACGAATCCGTGCCATGTGCGCTAGGATTTGCCATCACTGGGCACTTTGTCCGCACAGCTCAAGCTGCCGGATTTTCGGGGCCACGTTTCACCCATATTTATTTACATTAACTCGATGAGAAAATATGAAATACAAAGCACGTTCGATCGCAACCTTTCTTTGCGTAGTAGCGGTATTTGTCAATGCGTACGCCGCTTTAACAACTGATAATTTTCAGAATTCTTTAGTTTTAGGACTTGCGGCTGTAATATCTGTTTTTGCGGCATTAAAAAGTCACAGGCTGTACAAAATTTCTTCGAAATCCAATCCGCCGTCTTGAGTCCCTCAGTCCACATCAACAAAATCAAATTCCAGGTTGGGAACCAGCCAAAACAACAACCCGCAGAGCGCAAGCCTGCGGGTTTTTTCGTGGGGTGCCCGCGATGTTGTAGCTCTTCGCTATCCACTCACCGCAAGCAGTGCTATCGATTTACTTCAGCCGCCAAAATCCATCGCTGCCGATCAAGCGGATACTGCCTGTGGGATGCGCAAGAACAACCTCGCTTCCATCGGCAGGAAGCGTTATTGAGTCTCCCTTTGAACTTGGAATCCACGCAAACGATTGCTCTCGCAAGAAGGGAAGCCTTTTGTAGTGCACTCCGAACGAAACTCTTTGGGCGTAGCGGTCCTGCACATAGAGCTCAGACACGTTAAAACAGTCTCTTCCGCCTTGCGCTGAGCAGTGCCCTTCCCCGTAGTTTTTTTGCGTGATGCCGACCACCACAATGGGGTTGACCGCCACCAAATAGAGCCCTAATTCCGGAGAACGGCGCGGCACCTGCGTGGTCTCTGGCGTAGGCTTATACATATAAGGTCGCAAGTGGTTTGAATAAGTCATTGCTTGACCTATTTCGTTTGCAATCTGCGAGAAATCAACGTGGACACCCGACTTGGATTTGAATGCGTGGTCGCAACGAATCCCTCCACCAGGGAAAAGGCCTTCGGATCTGGTGATGTCACATCGGTCAAACTGCTTGGTTGGCTCTCCAGTGGTTAACGGAGGCCCAGCCATGTCTGTTTCTGACCAGTAGAGTCTTGGTATCCCGCATCCAGTGACCACAAATGTCAGCAGGACGACTGTTAATTTCATGGGTAGCCGCGGCATTTGCGTTGGTATTTGCATGAGATCTGCCTCCTTTCATTCAGCAGCTGACTGGCGCGGTTGCACTTGCGTCAGTTGGCGGCCCAGGTGTTGGGGAATTCCCAAACCAGAACACAACTTCATTCTCAACCCGCTATCAATTCAATCCGCACCCCGCGCCCCAATGCCGCCGCAGCGCTGGCCAGCGTCGTCAGCGTCAGGCTGGTGTCTGAATCATCCAGCAACCGGTTGAGCGCTGCACGGCTCGTGTGCATACGCTTAGCCATGGCGGTTTTGGTGAGTTGTTGGGCTTTCATGGCCTCTTCAATTTGCAGTGCCAGCACCTTTTTCATAGCAGACGCGGTTGCCACTTCAAAGATGCCCTCTTCCTTCAAAAAGTTGTCAAAATTGCTTCCTATGGGCATACGTTTTTCCTGAGGATCAATACAGCCAAACTCTACTCTGGCAGCCGTGCCCCCACCGCCACCGCCTGCGCCGTCACACGGTTCACATAATCGGGCGCCAGCGCCTTCACGGGATGGCTGGCGGTGAGCTGGCCGATGAAGGGCGGGTGAATGGAATAGCCCAGCAGTTCCTGCAAGCGCGTAGGCATTTGCCGCGCCACGTCCTGGGGCACGCCGAGAATGAAGTTTTCCTGCGGGCGCGCCCACGGTTGGCAGTATTGGTTGGAGAACGCACAACGCGGCTGGGCGCTCTGGTTTTGCCCGCCACGGTGCACCAGCGTGCCGGAGAAGACGATGCAGGCGCCGGCCGGCATGCTGGCGCTGATGGCCTGTTGCGCCAGCGCGGTGCCCTCCCCTTGCCCGCCGCCGCCGGTGGCAAAAGAATACTCGTCCGCACGGCGCGCGTCGTCCCACAGATGGCTGCCGGGGATCAGGTTGGTGGCGCCATTTTGCGCCGTGAAGGCATCGACGGCGACGATGGTGGAGAGCGAAATCATCGAGCGCGGGTGCGGCAGATGGTGGAACGAGTCGTCGCTGTGGAAAGATTGCGGCACTTCGCCCGGGTTGATGCGGATCGCCTGCGACGCGGTGAGCAAAAAGTTGGGCAGCAGGAAGTGCTCGCACAGGGCCATGACGCGGTCATCCAGCACGATATCCCAGAACACGCGCGCACGCGCCACCAGCGTGTAGACGCGCTCGGTGCGCAGGCCTTCGAAGCTGTTGCGCCCGGCATGGGTGTCCAGGTACAGCGCCAGCACGCGGCGCACTTCGGTGAGCTGCGCCGGACTCAGAAAATCCTCAATAACGGTGTATCCATCGCGCTCGACACGGGCGATGTGCTGCGCAAGTTCAAAGCCAGTGGCGCTGGCTTGGTTGTGGCTCGATGTCATTTGAATCCCGTAAAGCCTGCAAGCCCCCAAATCAGGACAGAATGCCTTCGGTGTCCCCTCGCCGGATGCAGTTTTTGCCGCTCTGTTTGCCGGCGTACATGGCAGCGTCGGCGAGTTTGAGCAATTGCGCGGTGTCTTGTGAATCGAATGGCGCAAGCGCGTAACCAATGGTCATGCCGACGCGGCAGCTTTGAGTTGACAACTTGAAGTCCTCGTCAAAGGCGCGCAGCATTTTCTCGCCGAGCTCCTGGGCCTGGCGGGCGTTTTGCAGGTCGCGCGACATCACCAGAAACTCGTCGCCGCCGAGCCGCGAGATCACGTCAGCGCTGCGCAGGCTGGTCTTGAGGCGCCCGGCCACGGCGATGAGCAGCTCGTCGCCCACATCGTGGCCGTTTTGGTCATTGACCTGTTTGAAGCCGTCCAGGTCCAGCATGTAGACCGCCAGCAGTTTGTCGCGGGTGGCGTCCTTGATCGCCGCCGAAATGGCGGTGTGCAGGCTGCGCCGGTTGGGCAGACCGGTGAGCGGGTCGGTGTGCGCAAGGATCTGCAAGCTGTCGCGTTCGAATTTGGCCGTCTGCACCGCTGTTTGCAGCGCCTTCGTGCGCAGGCCCAGCACGCGCATGAACAGCAGCATGTCGAAGGTGGCGCCAAACTGGAAGGAGTGCAGCGTCCAGAAACTGGCGCCCACGCGGCCTTTGATGACTTCAATCAAAATCGCGGTGGTGACGAAATACACCGCCCAGGCGAGCAAAAAATAAACGCCCACGCTGTCACCGCGGCGCGCGCGTTTGAGCGCTCCGGGCAAACCCAGAAGCGAGGGTGCCAGGCCCAGCGTGGAGACAATCAGCGTGACCTGCTCCACATCGAGCCAGTCCATGGCGTAACAGAAGGCGAAAAAAGTCATCAGCGCGGCGCCCCCCCGCATCAGCCGGCTCAGCCAGGGTTTCATGTCGTCGCCCGCCAGCGCCTGTTCGATGAACAGGAACGAGCCGGTGGCCGCCATCATGGCCGCCAAGCCGCCCGCGTGCAGCTCCATCCAGCGGCTGTCACCCCAGAGGAACTGCGCGCCTACGCCAAACTGCAGCAGTGAAAACATCAGGCTGCCCGAGATCAGGATGGCGTATTTGACAAACAGGTGCTCCCCCAGGCTCACCCACTGCGCCAGGCTGTAGACCAGCAGGCACAGGCCCAGCCCGGTGAGCAGCCCCTGCAGCATCTGTTCATCAAGCGCCCGGGCGTGGAACGCCACAGGTTTGGACAGCGTGATCGGCAGGATCATCGTGCCTTTGTTCTCCACGCGCAGGTAAATGTCGTAGGCAGTGTCAGGCTTGAGGGTCAGGCCAAAACTGTTGGCGCGGCTGTCCACAGGTTTCTTCGCCCGCGGCACCAGGTTGCCCATGGTTCCCTGCGCCTCGACTTTTTGATCCGACACCACATAGACGTCGATCCGGTTGATCGGTGGGTAGTCGATGTCCAGCACCCACAATCCATTGCCTCTGGAGGGAACCGAGACCGGAATGTGCAGCCACACGGCATCCTTGCGCATGCCCAAGGTGCCATAGGCGGTGTCGGGCGCCTTGAAGGCCGGCTGGGTCTGCAGAATCTGCTCGATGGTGAGGGTTTTCTTCGGATCGCCCAGGATCGTCACCACGGGCCAGACCTGCACCACGGGCTGGGCGTCGTCCAGCGCGATGGCTTGGGCGGTTTGCGCAAAACCTGCCGTGCCGATCAGCCACACCAGCAGGGCCCAGCGAGCCATTGACGCGGCTGCGCGCCGGGCTGCATGCGCCAATTGCTCTTTCATGTCAGACACCCGGACCTGCTGTCCAGGTGCCGGGCCGGGTGAGTTTGTCTTCCAGAGTGTTCATCCAGCGCGGTGCTTTGGGATCATTGCCCCAGGTTTTCATGGCGCTGCTCACCTCGTTGAGCACATGGGCCGGCAACTTCAGCGGCCGGGTTTCGTCGAGCAGCACCTTGCTCATGAAATGGTAACCCAGCACCCGGGTGAACAGGCGGGCAATCGAAAATTCGGGCAGCACCAGGCGCGCCAAGGTGTCAACGCCGCGCGACAGCAGCATCACAACAACAAAAACCGCCCGGGAGAGCCATGACACTCGGCGGTGCACACCGATGTCTCGGGCGTTGGCGGCGCCACACAAAAACCGGGTGAAAAGCACCGGGACCGGCTTCAGTATTTTGAAGGGGATCAGGTTTTCCATCGTGGTCATGAGCGCATCGCCCAACGCCGGGCGCGGATCGGGCGACACCTCTTCCTTGCGACCACGCGCCTGGATTTGCGCAAACAGGGCTGCGGCCTTCGGCATCGTGTCGGCCATCAATTCGCGGCGGATGCCCAACACGTGGCCCACCACATTCCAGAGGTGCAAGTAGGCTTCTTCGTCGGCCGGCGCCAGGCCCAGGTTCAGCCGCCGCATGCTGCGCAGGAACACATAACTGAAGGTCAACAGGGTGTAGGCCAGCTCGTCCTGGCTGCACGGCAGGCCCCCGTCACCGGTTTTCCAGCCATGGGCAAGCAAGACTTCGTGCATCGTGGCCGGGCCGGCCTGTGGCAATGCGCCGACAACCCCCTTGCCAGCGTTGTGGCGGTTGTCGTTCAGGGCCGCCAACGCCTCAGCCGGGCTGCAGCGAAGGATGAGGTGGCGAATGGTGGCGTGGATCAGCCGCACCTTGAGAATTTGCGCGACGCCACTGCCTTGGGGGTCCAGCAGGCCACCGTGCATCATGACTGGAAAAATCATGGCCGCCGTGGCACGGATGCGGTATTCGGTGTGTTGCTCCAGTTGGCCTGAGATGTGCAGCACCGCCGACAGGTCGGGCACCACGTAACACTCCGGCAGGCTCGAGCAGAACAGCAGCGAACACGACAAGGCGCCGTAGTCCATAAAGAGCACTTCTGCGCGTGCGATTTTCGCCGAGTCGACCCAAGTCGGCATCATCTGGCCGTCGTGCAGGTATTTCTGCAGGAGGGTGACGAATTCGGGTGGCAATCCGGTGGCTGCTCTGGGCCACTGGGCGAGTTTCTGGTTCACGTCCCATTGTTCGAACTGCAGGTTAACCAGGGCAACGCGCTGCGCGGCCAGCGCCCTGGCTGGCGCATCGGCCAAGTGCGAATTGCCATCCGGCCCGCGCAGAAGGTTGGTGATGGTGTCGTCGGCCAGGGGATCGGCCAGGTACGGCATTTGCGCGAGCCGGTCGTTGGTGACGCCACTTTCGGCCGCCAGCGCGACCAGGTCGTCGCCCAGCCCAATGCGCCAACGCCACAAGCCGGCCAGCGCGCACAGGAGCGGAATGCCCATGGCAAACGCCGCCACGGTGCGTGTTTCCACCGGGTGCCCCTTGAACATCTGAAAGACCATCGAAAAGGCGTAAATCGACAGAGGCAACAAGGCGTCCATCCGGGTGAAGCCGGTGTCGGTGGCCAGGGACTTCTGCGGGGTAGTCAGGTGAAAAAGAGCCACAATGGTGAAGCTGACCAGCATCCAGCCAAAGAAACCTTCGAGCGTTTCGCCAAACCACCAACCGTCGGTTTTGGCCATGATCCAGGCCTTGAGCACGTACACCATGTACGGGTCTGCGCCCAGGTCATACGCCGTGACGATGGCAGCGGCCAGAAACGACATGAACAGCGCCGCGCGCCGGGAGGGCGCCACAAATACCGGGTTTTGCCAGACGATGAGGTTGCTGGTCACGTAGCCGACGTAACACAGCGCAAACCACATCAGCGGAATGATCATGGGCACGTCACCCAGGGGCCATCCCAGTACGTCGGTATAGGTGTAGCTGCCAAAAAACCAGCCGTGGGAGGAACCCATTTGTTCGGCAAACCAGCCCACGCTTACCGCAATAACCACAAACTTGAACGCCGGTTTGGCACCGAGCAGGTGGGTGGCATTGGCCCAACAGAAAGCAAACATCAGCAACGCGCAGGCGACCAGCGCGATCGTGGTGTCGTTCTGGCTGCGAAAGGCCATGGCCAGCAGAAATGCCGCCATCAGCGCATAGCTGATTTTGGGCACCATCGATTCAAGGGATTTCATCTCGTCTCCAAGGCTCGGGCCGGGCCAGCCTTCAGAGCAATCGCCCAAGTTGTTGGCGCAGTTGCTCAGATGATACAAATTGCACGGCCTGCCACCCGCAGGCCCGGGCGGCTTCGACGTTGCGCTGGAGGTCGTCGATGAAAAGTGTCTGGTCGGCTTGCAGGGCGAAACGCTGCTGCGCGAGCTCAAATATTTCCGGTTGAGGTTTGACGAGTTTCACATCACCGGAAAAAACGCCCCCTTCAAACCAGCTCAGGAATTTGTGGCGCTGCTCGAGTTCCCGTGCGATCGGGGCCGGCATGTTGGAGAGGAAATACAACTTGACGTCACCTTTTTGCTGGCGCCTGCGCACCAGACCGTCCAGAATTTCAAGGCTGCCCTCAACCGGCAGCAGGAGATCAGGAATGGCTGCGACAAGCCGGCCCATCACTGGCGTGTCAAGACCCAGGCGTTTTGAAGTGCGTTGCACCACCTCATGCGTTGACAGTGTTCCCTGGTCAAACGCGCGCCAGTCCGCGTGGCTGAAGACGTCTGTGGCCAGCACTCGGGCCAGTTCGGGGGTGGCGGCGCGCTCAGGGAAAAAATCGGGCAGAAACCGGTCGGGCTGCCAAGTGAACAGCACCACGCCGAAATCGAAGACGATGTTCATCCGCGCAGGCGGCTCAACAAACCGGCCGTTGAGCTATCCAGGCCGGACAAGTCGCCGGAAACCATCCGCGTTTCAACGTCTTTGGCCAGTACCTTGCCCAGCTCCACGCCCCATTGGTCGAAGCTGTTGATACCCCAAATGCTTCCGCTCACAAACACGCGGTATTCCTGCAGGGCGATCAAGGCGCCCAGAGATTGCGGCGTCAATTCGTCCAGGAGCAGGAAGGTGCTGGGCCGGTTGCCGCTGAAATTGCGGTGTCCACCTTTGTCGGTCCTACCTGTCATCAGCGCCTGGGCTTGCGCCACCACGTTCGCCAGCAGCAGGCGCTGGTGGTCGGCGAGGTCGTGCGCGGCATGTTTCACCGCGATGAATTCCACCGGAACCACTTCGGAGCCCTGGTGCAACATCTGGAAATAGGCGTGTTGTCCATTGGTGCCGGGCTCGCCCCACAAAACGGGCGAGGTGTGGTACGCCAAGGCTTGGCCTTCTGCATCTACCGACTTTCCATTGCTTTCCATTTCAAGCTGCTGCAAATAAGCGGGCAGACGCCGCAGGGCGCTGTGATAGGGCGCTACGGAACGGCTCGTAAAGCCCAGAAAATTGCGGTACCAGACGTCCAGCAGGCCAAGGCGAACCGGCAGGTTGTGCGCAAGCGCCGAGGTTCTGAAGTGTTCGTCCATGGCATGCGCACCGGCGAGGAATTCGCGGAAGCGTTCTGCGCCAATGGCGATGGCCAAGGGCAGGCCAATGGCAGACCACAGCGAATAACGACCGCCCACCCAGTCCCAAAACCCAAACGTGGTGGTGATGCCAAAGGCTGCTGCCGCCGAAACATTGGTCGTCAGTGCGGCAAAATGGCGCGCCGTGTCAGTGCCACCCTGCGCCGTGAACCAGGCCTTGGCTGATGTCGCGTTGGTCATCGTCTCAATGGTTGTGAACGTCTTGCTGGCAATCAGGAACAAGGTGTTGTCTGGCTTCAGGCGCTTGAGGCAGGCCGTCAATTCATGGCCGTCGATGTTGGAGACGAAGTGAAAGCGTTTGCCCGGGATTGCGAAACCATCCAGCGCGAGCACTGCCATTTGTGGCCCCAGGTCGGAGCCGCCGATGCCAATGTTGACTATGTCAGTGATGGCGTCGTCCGCCCGGATCTGCCCGGCATAAGCCAACATGGCTTCCAGCGTTTCGTGCACCAGGCGCAATTCTGCTGCTGTTTTAGCCGGCGCATGCTGTGGCCCATGTTCCGCAACGGGCGCTGGACTGCGCAACAGAAAATGCATGACCTGGCGGTTTTCAGTGGCGTTGACGGTTTCACCGGCGAACAGGGCGTCGCGGTGGGCTTCCAGCCCACAATCCCGGGCCAGCGCAAACAGTAATTTTTCTACTTCGGCGTCAACGAGGTTCTTCGACAGATCGGCAAACAGGTACGGCGCTTCCTGACTGAAGGCTTCATAACGGCCGCCGTCCGCTTCAAAAGCCTGGCGAAGGACAAAACCGGCCCGGAAGGTTTGGCTGGCGGCAAGCAACCTGGGCCAGGCGGCTGTCCGGTCGCAACGTGTACGCGTTATCACCACGGCCCCCGGTCAGGCAGCAAGCAACAGCTTGTCGAGCTTCACCGCATCGACGCAAAAGGCACGAATGCCTTCGGCGAGTTTGTCGCTGGCCATGGCGTCTTCATTCAGCGCGAACCGGAACCCGGCTTCATCAAAATTGACAGCCGGCACATCCATCGCCTTCGCGGCCTCTGGATCCAGGGCGCGTGGCAAGTCGGCGTTTGAGCCGGCCAGTGACGCCATCAATTCGGGGCTGATGGTGAGCAGATCGCACCCTGCCAGTGCCGTGATCTGCCCGACGTTTCGAAAACTCGCGCCCATCACTTCGGTCGCAATGCCAAAGTGTTTGTAGTGATTGAAGATCTGCCGCACCGATTTAACGCCCGGATCGTTGGCGCCGGCGTTGTCGGCCTCCACCCAGGCCGCGCCGGCCGACTTTTTGTACCAGTCGTAAATGCGGCCAACAAACGGCGATATCAACTGGACCTTCGCCTGCGCGCACGCGACCGCCTGGCAAAAGGAAAACAGCAGTGTGAGATTGGTGTGAATGCCACGGCGCTCGAGTTTTTCGGCAGCAGCAATGCCTTCCCAAGTGGCCGCCACCTTGATCAACACGCGGTCAACGTGAACACCCTCTGCCTGGTAAAGCTCGACGATGCGCTCAGCGCGGGCGACCGACGCTGCCGTGTCAAAACTCAGCCTTGCATCCACTTCCGTGGACACCCGGCCGGGTATCAACCGCAGAATTTCGCACCCAAAACGCACGAGCAGGCGGTCCATGATCTCGTCGACCGGGCGTTGGCGGAACTTGGCCGCCGTCTCCTTGAGCAGGGGCTCGTAGTCGGCTTTTTGCACCGCCTTGAGGATCAGCGACGGATTGGTGGTGGCGTCTTTCGGCTGGAAAGCGGCCATTTGTTTGAAGTCGCCAGTGTCGGCGACCACAGTCGTGTATTGTTTCAGGGCGCTTAATTGGTCAAGGACGAGTTGGTTCATGGCAGCGGGTTTCATGGGTTAATTATCCTGCGGCAGCGGTGCGCCCGGGAACAACCCAGTTACCAAAAGCGCTGGCCTTGCCCGATGCTAAATCGGCCCGGACCCCGGATACACCCTGTTCGGCCAATGCAAGTCCCACTTCACTGCCCGGCAACAGGACGTAGGTCAGATCCAGCGACACCACAAAAAGGTTTCCTGGTTCGGTATCAAACGTGCATTCGCACAAGCTGCCAAGGTGCGCGGGCGGATTCGCATGAAGAATGAACTTAAAGTAATTCTATTACGTTGTTTTTGGGTGCCAAACAAAGTCAGTATAGAAGCATTCGTCAGACAAATTGACCCGATTTCGAGCACCTGTTTGCTGAAAAACTGACGCACAAGGTGATTTTTTATGAAACTAAGTTACATTAACACTTGTTCTGAGACTTTTACTTTGAAACCATGAGCTTTGATCTGGTCCTCTTTGGCGGCACGGGCGACCTGGCTTGGCGCAAACTCATGCCCGCCCTTTTTCAGGCGTTTCGGCACGGCACCTTGCCAGGGCAGGGTCGCATCATTGGTGTGGGGCGGGAAGGACTAAGCGCCGACCAATACCGCGCCCGCATCAAAGCCCGCTTTGACCAGGTTGAGCTGGACAAACGCCCCAGTGCCGAGGAGTTCACGCGATTTGCCGACTTGCTGGATTTTGTGCAGATGGACCTCTCCCGCCCGGACGATTACGCCGCGCTGGACAGCCTGTTGAAGGCGCGCAGTGCCGATACCGTGGTGATGTACGTCGCCACGGCGCCCGCCCTATTCACCACCGTGTGTGAACAATTGGCAGCGGCCGGCCTGAACGCCCCCCACGTCCGCGTGGTGCTGGAGAAACCGCTGGGGCATGACCTCGCCTCGAACCGCGCCATCAACCAGACCGTGCGTTCGCTGTTCAGCGAGAAACAGATCTTCCGCATCGACCACTACCTGGGCAAACCAGCGGTGCAGAACCTGTTTGCACTGCGGTTTGGCAACGCGCTGTTTGAGCCCTTGTGGCGGCGTGAGCACATTGCCAACATCCAGATCACCATCGCCGAAGAATTGGGTGTGGAGAAACGCGGCGCGTTTTATGAAAACACCGGCGCCCTGCGCGACATGGTGCAAAACCACGCGCTGCAACTCCTGTGCGCCATCGCCATGGAGCCGCCGATCAACTCGCATGCCGACGCCATCCGCGATGAAAAACTCAAGGTGCTGCGTTCGCTCAAACCCTGGACTGCGGAGTCGCTGAAGCAGGATGTCATACGCGGGCAATATGCCGCTGGCATGGTTGCCGGCACGGCGGTGCCGGCGTACCGCCAGGAAGAGGGCGTTGCGCCCCACAGCAACACCGAGACTTTTGTCGCTCTGCGCACCGAGATTTCAAACTGGCGCTGGGCCGGAGTTCCGTTTTACATCCGCACCGGCAAACGCCTGGCCGGACGCGAGGCGCACATTGAGGTGAATTTCCGGCCCACGCCGCATGCCATCTTCAATTTTCCGGGCAACGCCGTCAATTCACTGGTGATCAACCTGCAGCCGAAAGACGGCCTTGAACTGCATTTGCTGGCGCAGGGCCAGGACAACCGGCGCAATTCCAATGCGCTGGCACCGGTGCAGCTGGACCTGGATTTCGACAAACGATTCGGCGCCAACCGGGTCGGCGCCTACGAACGACTGTTGCTGGACGTGATCGATGGCCGGCTGAACCTGTTTGTGCGGGCCGACGAACAGGAAGAAGCCTGGCGCTGGGTGGAACCCATCCTCGAACACTGGGCCGCCGACGCGCAAGGCCCGCGCCTGTACAACTCGGGCACCTGGGGCCCGAGTGCGTCGAGCGCGATGATTGCCCGCGACGGATACTGCTGGTCTGAGGAAGCCTAAGTATGTGGCCCCCACGGTCGCCCACTGCGTGTGGCTCCCTGCCCCCCGAGGGGTCCGCGTTTTCCTCGGGAGCGGCCCTTCGGAAAACATCTTCATTTTAAAATATGCTGGACAGAATCCGTGCTTCCTTAACGTCACTGGCACCCGCCGAACAGCGTGTGGGCAAGTTGGTGCTGGCCGACCCGCGCGCGTTCACCAGCCTGCCGGTGAGCGAGCTGGCCTTGCGCTCCCACGTGAGCAAACCCACGGTGGTGCGTTTTTGCCGCAGCATGGGTTACGACGGTCTGACCGACTTCAAACGCAAACTGGCCGGCTCGGTGAGCGAAGGTGTGCCCTTCATCCACCGCAGTGTTGATGCCGACGACAAAACCGGCGACGTGCTGGTCAAGGTGATCGACAACACCGTGGCGGCGTTTCTCAAATACCGCAACGACGCCAGCACCTCGGCGATCGAAAAAGCGGCCGAGGCCATCTTGGACACCTACCGCAAAGGCAAACGGCTGGAGTTTTTTGGGGTTGGCAATTCCGGCATCGTGGCCCAGGACGCGCAACACAAGTTCTTCCGGCTGGGCGTCAATGCCATCGCCTACAGCGACGGCCACATGCAAGTGATGAGCGCTTCGATCCTGGGGCCGGGCGATTGTGTGGTGGTCATCTCCAATTCCGGACGCACCCGCGACCTGATGGACGCCTGCGACATCGCCCGAAAAAACGGCGCCACCACCATCACCCTCACCGCCAGCGGCTCGCCCTTGGCGTCCAGCGGCCATATTCACCTCGCCGCCGACCACCCGGAAGGTTTTGACCGCTACAGCCCGATGGTGTCGCGCCTCTTGCACCTGATGATCATCGACGTGTTGACCACCTGCGTCGCGCTGCGCAGTGGCTGCGCGACACTGCAGCCCCTGCTGCAGGAAATGCGGCTGAACCTGCGCAGCAAACGGTATACGTAGGTCAAGGTTGCCGGTTCGACACGCCACTGGCCACATGTCCGGACGGGACATGCCGCGCGGCGGATTCGATGTGACCGGCCTGGTCGTCAAAGAAAAAGTCCGGCTCGAACTCGCGCAGGAATTCCCCTTTGGCCAAGCCCCCCAGGAACATGGCTTCGTCGACCTCGATGTTCCAGTCCATCAGCGTTCGGATGGCGCGCTCGTGCGCTGGCGCGCTGCGTGCGGTCACCAGCGCGGTGCGGATCCGCATGTGAGGCTGCGCGGCCTGTTGCAGGCCGTGCAGCGCCACGAGAAGGGGTTTGAACGGACCGTCGGGCAGAGGCTTGCTGGCGCGGCGTTTTTCGTGGCTCTGGAACGCCTGAAGCCCGGAGCGCTGGTAGACCTGCTCGGCCTCGTCGGAAAACAGGACGGCGTCACCGTCAAAAGCAATGCGCACTTCGTTGGGGTAAGAGCCGCCGGCCCGCGCCGAGCCGGTGTGCACCGTGGCCGCCGCGAAACCGGCGTGCAAGGCCGCCCGCACGTCACCCGGATTGGCCGAGAGGAATAAATTCGCCCGCAGCGGCCTGAGGTATTTGTAGGGCTCGCGCCCCTTGGTGAACACGCCGCGTTCGATCACGAGTTTGCTGGCCTGGGCGGAGTTGAAAACACGCAGGCCCGAAACCGGGTCGTTACGTGAAAGGATCACCACTTCCACGCGTTTTTCAGCGGCCTCGCCGGTGTTGAAAGCCAGCAGCTTTTTCACCAGAGAATGCGCAACGCCCGGTTTGGCGGCCTGCTCCAGCCGCTCAAGCTGCAGGTTCATGTAAGCCCGGTCGTCACCCTGCTCAAAAACCTTGTTTTCTTCTTCAAAGTCAAACAGCGCCCGCGACGCGATCGCGACGACCAACTGGTTGGCAAGTGTGACGGCCATGTTGTCAACGGACGAGTTGGTTGAGCTGGATGATCGGCAAGAGCACCGCCAGCACGATCATCATCACCACCAGACCCATCAGCACAATCAGCAAAGGCTCGGCAATGGTCGCCAGCGCGATCGAACGGCGCTGCACCTCCTGGCTCAACTGCCGCGCGGCGCGGTCCAGCATGAGCGGCAACTGCCCGGTCTGCTCGCCCAACCGCGCGAACATGCCGAGCAAACCCGGGAAGCGTTTTTTCTGTGCCAGCGCGGAGGCCAGCGGCGCGCCTTCGCGCACCAGCACCATGATCGCCAGCGCATCGCTGCGCATCGCGCGGTTGGCCAGCGTGTCGGCTGCGGCGTGCAGCGCCCGCAGGATTGGCACACCCGCGCCCGTGAGCATGGACAGGGTGCCAGTGAAACGCGCCGCGTTGTAACCCATCGCCAGGCGGCCGAGCACGGGAACGTTCAGCCAGGCCGCGTCCATGCGCTCCCGCACGACGTCGTTGCGGCGCGCCAGCCGCACCAGCAGCACAGCCAAAACAGCCGCCGCGAGAACCAGCCAGCCGTAGTCGCGGACAAAGTTCCCAACGCCCAGCATGACCACGGTCAAGAGCGGCAGCGCCCGCTTGCTGCCCGCAAACACATTGGCGACCTGCGGCACCACATAACCCAGAAGAAACGTGACGATGACAATCGCCACCAGCGTGACGATCGCCGGGTACAAGGTGGCGGCCATGAGTTTTGCCTTGAGCGCCTGCTGTTCCTCCATGTCGTCAGCCAGCTTCTCCAGCACGCGGCCCAGGCTGCCGCTTTGTTCACCGGCGCCGATCACGGCAATGAACACATCGGTGAACTCATGCCGGTGCTGCGCCAGCGCATTGGCAAAACTGGCGCCGCCATTGACTTCTGAACGCAAAGCCGCGATGAGGTTGCGCTGCGCGTCCACGCCGGCTTCGTCCGACAAAGACGTCAGGGCGCGTTCCAGCGGCAGGCCCGACGACACCAGCCCGGCCAGCTGGCGCGTCCAGATGGCCAGCTCGGTGCTGTTGAACGCGGCTCTGGCAAACCAGCCACGGCGCGCGTTGGCCGACTCTGCGTCAGTTGTACCCTGGCCACCACCCGTCGGCGCGAAACCGGCGCCGACCACGTCCACTTGCACCGGCGCCAGCGCCTGCGCGCGCAACTGGCTGCGCGCCGCCCGGGCGGAATCGGCCTGCAACACGCCGGTGCGGGTCTGGCCATCGGCGGTGAGCGCTTCAAACGAATAGGCGGGCATGGGCCATGCAGCGGGAGGAAGACGGACAACCGGCGTTTCGGCGTTTGCTATATTTTATATAGCAATGAACGGCCATTCCACGTGACTTCATGCCGAAAAATCCTTGAAAACTTGGCAAATCGCGCTTCGCAGCATCAATAATTAACATGGGTGTTAACAATTAGTTGTCTCGCGTCACCCGCAGCAACTCCTCGCGCGAGGTGACACCGGTTTGCACCAGGCGTTCGCCGTCCTGGCGCATCAGGGCCATGCCAGCGGCCAATGCGGCTGTGCGGATATCCGCCTCCGACGCTTTTTGATGGATCTGCGCGCGGATCGCGTCGTTCGTCACCAGCAATTCGAAAACGCCGGTGCGGCCCTGGTAACCGGTGTGGCCGCAGGCGGCGCAGCCCGCTCCCCGGCAACTCACGCACAACTTGCGCACCAGGCGCTGCGCCAGCACGCCCAGCAGCGACGAGCTCAGCAAAAACGGCTCAATGCCCATGTCGGTCAGGCGCGTCACGGCGCTGGCGGCGTCGTTGGTGTGCAAGGTGGCCAGCACCAGGTGGCCGGTGAGCGAGGCCTGGATGGCGATTTGCGCGGTTTCAAAATCGCGGATCTCGCCGATCATGATCACGTCAGGGTCTTGCCGCAGGATCGCGCGCAGGGCTTTGGCAAAGGTCAAATCAATCTTGCTGTTGACCTGCGTCTGCCCGATGCCGGCCAACTCGTATTCGATCGGGTCTTCCACCGTCATGATGTTGCTGTGCGCCGCGTCCAACCGCGAAAGCGCGGCGTACAGCGTGGTGGTTTTGCCCGAACCGGTGGGGCCGGTCACCAGGATGATGCCGTGCGGCTGGGCGATCAGGTTTTGCAGCTGTGTCAACACCTCGCCCTGCATGCCGATGGCTTCGAGGTTGAGCTTGCTTTCGGTTTTGTCCAGAAGGCGCAGCACCGCGCGCTCGCCGTAGGCGCCAGGCAAGGTGCTCACCCGCACGTCCACCGCGCGGGTGCCTATGCGCAGGCTGATGCGGCCATCCTGCGGCATACGCTTTTCAGAAATATCCAGCTCGGCCATGATCTTCAGGCGCGAGATCAGGGCGGCGTGCAGCGCGCGGTTGGGTTTGACAACTTCACGCAGCGTGCCATCCACCCGAAAACGCACGCTGGAATGGCGCTCATAGGGCTCGATGTGGATGTCACTGGCACCATCGCGTGCGGCTTGCGTGAGCAGGGCGTTGAGCATGCGGATGATGGGTGCATCGTCGGCCGTTTCCAGCAGGTCTTCAATGGCTGGCAAGTCCTGCATCATGCGGGTTAAATCAGCATCGCTTTCGACTTCACTGACCACAGTGGCGGCGCTGGATTCACCCTGTGCGTAGGCGGCGCTGATGCGCTGGATCAGCACATCAGCGGGGTGCATTTCAACATGGTGCAT